>QKJM01000759.1 GCA_003249315.1 Archangium sp. | reverse complement strand
CATGCGTGAGGTACTTTGCAATACGCATGCTCGCCTGCCTGCCCTGGGTCCATCGAGGCTGCTCTCCTCTGGAGAGAGCCCTCGAGACACCGAGGGCCGTGCGTTCCGCGAGGCCAGGATTGCCCATCTTTGTCAGTGTCGGTGCCGTTTTCGGGCAGTGGGCTTGCCTCGGTTTCGAGTTGCGCGAGGAGTGTCTCTGCCTTTTTCCTACACCGGCGAAATCTCCCGACGGCGGAAGGGGCGATCCACCTTCTTGTTCGCCGTGCGCTTGAGTGCCCGTGCCAGCAGTCGCCGCGTGTCTCGCGGATCCACCACGTCGTCCACCAGCCCCATGGCCGCCGTGCGTTCGATCCGGATGTGCTGACGCAGTCCCTCGGCCAGTTCCTTCTTCATCGCCTCGGCTGCCTCGGGGCTCTCCGCTCCCTGAAGCAGCTTGCGCGCTGCGATCGACACCATCCCCTCCGGACCCATCACGCCAATCTCCGCACCGGGCCACGCCACCAGCAGATCCGGCTCGAACGCCCTCCCGTTCATCACGTAGTAGCCCGCTCCGTACCCCTTGCGCACCACCACCGTGAACTTGGGCACTGTCGCGCTCGCCACCGCGTACATCATCTTCGCCCCGTGCCGGATGATCCCCTGCTGCTCCACCTTTGTCCCCACCATGAACCCCGGCACGTCCTGCAGGAAAACCAGCGGGATGTTGAACGCATCGCACAGATTGACGAACCGCGCCGCCTTGTCCGCCGCGTTCACGTCCAGGATCCCCCCCAGGTACATCGAGTTGCTCGCCACCACTCCCACCGGGTAGCCGTCGATCCTCGCCAGGCCCGTGATCAGATTCCTCGCGAACCGCGGCTTCATCGGGAAGAACTTCCGGTCGTCCACCAGCGACAGGATGACCTTGTGCATGTCGAAGGCCTGTCTCGGGCTCTCAGGCACCACCTTCAGCAGATCGTCATCCCTCCGGTCGAAGGGATCCGTCGTCGGCTTGCGGGGTGGCTTCTCCTCGCAGTGAGAGGGAAAGAAGGACAGGTACTCGCGGATCGCCTCCAGGCATGTCGCGTCGTCCGCGTATTCCGCGTCCGCAACCCCTGACACCTCGTTGTGTACCTTCGAGCCTCCCAGCTCCTCCTCCGTCACCTTCTCGCCCACCACCGACTCCACCAGGTACGGGCCTCCAATCGCGATGGAGCTCGTTCCCTTCACCATCGGCACGAAGTCCGCCAGTGCTGGGATGTACGCCGTCCCCGCTGCTCCGGGTCCCACCATCGCAGCTACCTGTGGCACCACCCCGCTCATCACCACCTGCTCCCTGAACAGGTAGCCCGTGTCCGCGAAGCTCGCCAGCCGCCTCGGATCCACTCCGCCTCCCGCCTCGAGCCTCGCCCCCGCCGAGTCCACCAGCCACACCATCGGTATCCGGTTCTTCAGCGCGAGGTCCCTCATCCTCGACACCTTCACTTCGCCCACCGTCCCGATCGAACCCCCGTACACCGTGAAGTCGTAGATCGCCGCCGCCACCGGCCTCCCGTCGATCTCTCCCACTCCCGTGATTACGCCGTCCGCAGGTGAGGGTCTGCTCGCGTCCTCCTCCTCCGGCAGGTTCCCCTCCGCTCCCGCCAGCAACCCCATCTCCTCGAACGTCCCCTCGTCGAAGAGCTTCTTCAGCCGCTCCCGGGCCGTCAGCTTGCCCTTCGCGTGCTGGCGCTCGATTCGTTCCGGCCCTCCCATCCCCTCGTTGCGTCGGCGCTGCTCCTCCAGCTTCTCCACGCGCTCCTTCATCTTCATGGTGCGGCCTCCCAGGAGAGTAGGGGGGCTAGACTGGCAGAGGTCCGCTCGATTCAGGAAGCGTGGAGTGGGCTCGATGCACGGAGCTGAATACGGGTCCGTGGGACCCTCACCCCGTCCCTCTCCCGGAGGGAGAGAGTGGGTGGCTCAGTCGGTTCGTCCACTCGAAATAGGTCGCTCTCGGATCCTCCAGCGGATTCCGGAACAACCCACGGACCTCCGATCGGTCCACCTGTCCGCCATCGAAGGCTCGGTACAGTGCTTCTCCCAGCATGTACCCCAGCGCGTGGCTCACGCCATGGAAGAGGCGATCCTTCCTCAGCGGGAGGAGCTTCACCGCCTCGTCCGGTACCTCCACCTCCGCCGCCTTGTGCGCCAGCACGAAGGCCGCCACCTGTTTCTCTTCCCCTCGCGCCTTTCCGAAGCGCAGCGCCCACTCTCCCTGTCCCAGGCAGCTCCTCCTCGGGTTCACCAGCTTCGAGCCGAAGAACCCCAGCGCCTCCTCCAGGCACCTCGCGTAGAACGCGTCCGACGCCCTCCGTGGCGCCTCCATCGCGTCTCCCACCGCGCAGTGCCTCACGAAGTGCGCTGCCTCCTCCGCCGCGTGGTTCAGCGACAGCGACGCCAGGTACGCCGTCCTCGATCTCGGGATGTAGCAGCTCTCCCTCGACTGGATGTGCCGTCGAAGTTGCGTCAACTCCGTCTGCGTGAAGCGCCCCCTCCGCTGGATGCGCACCAGCGCATCCTCGTCCGCCTCCGTCACTACCTCCACATCGTCCAGCGCCCGGCCCACCGGCACTCCCGCCAGCCGGCCGATCAGACTCGCCAGCTCCCGGAAGCGCTCCGAGCCGCCTCGCTCCTTCAGCGGCATGTCCCCGGACTCCGCCGCCTCCAGGTAGTCCAGGAAGCTCTGCTGGCACACCACCGGCGACGCGTTCAGCAGGCACAGGCTCCCGTCCGCCAGCTCCACCGCCTCCGCCTCTCCCGCCTTTCCCTCGCGCGCCAGCCGCCAGTACACCCCCTCCGCGTTCTGGTACACCACCAGCCCGCGCACTCCGCTCCCTCCCAGCGTCCGCTCCACCTGCAACGGCAGGTGACAGGGCGCCACGTGGAACTGGCCCACCAGCACCAGCACCCGCGGCCCGTCCTCCGCTCGCGCCGCCTTCGCGATCCGATCCGCCGCGTACGCGTCCCTCAGCTCCAGCGAGCGCTCTCCCTGCGCCCTCCGATCGATTCCCACCACCTGCAGCCGGTGCCGCTTCGCATACGCGAGTTGCGCGCGCACTCCCGTGCCTGCTCCCTGGCTCGTCCCGTGCCCCAGCTTCGCCAGCAGCGAGCGCTCCGAGAGTCGGCCCGCCAGGTACGCGTCCACCTGCGCCTGGTGTCGGCCCTCCACGCCCTCCAGCGCCAGCACCACCCGACGGCCCGTCTCCCGCACGCCCTCCACCAGCTCCAGGTACGTCTCCTGCGCCAGCGGCAGCGTGTGGTAGTCCCCGACGTACACCACGTCCGCTTCTCGCACCCGCTCATGCACCGCCGTCGCCGGCAGCACCCGCCGGTAATCCGACGTGCGTCGACGGTAGCGGGACTCGTAGGCACGGAAGGCGGCCGACTGGCCCTCGACGGCCCGGGCGATCTGGGCCTTCTGGCGACGGAACAACGCGAGGTGCAAGGCAAGCGACGCGCGCATGGGCGATCACCACTCGCATGCACCTGGGGACCCGGCAAAAATTCGGCGACGTCAGACCCCCTTCCTTGACTCCCCCAGGTCCTCAATGGACCATCGATCTCCCGTGACGTCCGCCCCCTCGAGCCTCCGTCCCGTTCTCCTCGCGCTCGTGCTCCTCGTGGCGCTTCCCGGCCATGCCCTGGCGAAGGCGTCGCTCCTCCACACTCCTCCCGAGCGGATCCAGTCCGGCGAGGCCTTCGTCATCGACGGCCTCTTCACTGGCACCCAGCGAATCACCCGTCTCTTCCTCCGCTACCGCTGCTCCGGCCAGCCGTATACCGAGATGGAGATGGAGCTTCAGTACGGCGACCTCTTCCGTGCCAGCCTCCCCTCGGAGCAGATCGTCCCCCCCGTCATCGAGTACTACGTGGAGGGGGTCACCCCCGGCGGAGATCGCGTCCCCCTCTTCAAGAGCGCTACCCGGCCCGCGCGCGTCACCATCGACGGACCGTCCCCCCCGCGCCCCTCTCTCCCTCGTTCCACTCCCGAGCCCGCTCCCTCCCACACCGCGTCAGCTCACCCGGCTCCCGAGCCCGATGACGCCATGGCGGCCCTCTCCGCCGAGCTCCCCTCGGACGACGTCCCCCCTCCCAGCCCATCCACCGAGCGCACCTCGCGGGCCGCTCCTTCCCCGGAGCTCCAGTCCGCGCGCTCCGAGCTCGAGGAGGATCTCGCCCTCTACTCCGCCGAGGACACCCTCGCGCTCGCTACCCGGCACGAGGAGAAGGTGAAGAAGGTCCCCGCCATCGCCTCCTCCTTTGGTCGCGAGCAGATCCGCGCGCTGGGCGCTCGCACCGTGGCGGACGTGCTGGACGTGGTTCCCGGCCTCACCATCAGCCGCGATGTGCAGGGCTTCCACCGCGTCTCCATCCGCGGCCTGCGCAACGATGCCGAGGTGCTCTTCCTCCTCAACGGCCAGCGCCTCAACAGCTTCTATGATGGCAAGGCCCTGATGAACCTGCCGGTGGAGAACCTCGAGCGCATCGAGGTCATCCGTGGACCCGGCTCCTCCCTCTATGGCGCCGGGGCCTTCCTCGGGGTGGTCAACCTCGTCACCCATCGCGCCGATGGCATCCTCGCCTCCGTCTCCGGCGGCGGTTATCCCGAGCTCGATGATCGGCTCGCCACCACTTTCGACGGCCACATCACCGCGGCCCAGACCTTCGGCCGCTTCCGCGTCCACGGAGACGTGGACGTGTGGCAGCAGGCGGGCGACTCGTCCCTCGTCGAGAAGGACGCGCTCGATGCGGAGACGCTCGCCCAGAAGCTGCGCGACCCGCTGCAGCCCGCCGGCCGCACCCGGGACGAGCGCTTCCTGCTCAACGTGGGTGGGGGCTTCGGTCTCGAGCTCCCCCAGGGTCGTCTGAGCGCCTCCTTGCGCCTGCTCTCGGAGAGCCGCTCCGCGCTGATCGGCCTCTTCGACACCGTGGGCCCGGACTCGAACCTGGGCTGGTTGGTGCTGCTCGGCGATGTCTCCTACGAGCACGACGTCAGCGACACCCTGCGCCTGCGCGCGCGCCTCCACGGCGATCAGCAGGACACGGATCGACTCTTCCAGCTCGCCCCTCATGGCTTCCGCACCGGCTCCGGGGAGGATCGGCTCTTTCCCGAGGGGCTGCTCGAGCAGAGCCGCGTCACCGTGCGCTCGCTGGGCGCCAGCCTCGACGCGGAGCTCTCCCTGGCCGCCAGCAACCGCCTCTCGCTGGGCGCCGTGGCCGAGCTGCAGGCGCTGGGCGCCTACTCCTACGAGACCAACTACACCCTCGACAACCGGCGCCGGCCCACGCTGACCGCCCCCGAGGGCCTGGTGGATCCGCTGACGCTCGCCGAGGGCGCGGCCACCCGGCGCCTCACGCTCGGCCTCTTCGCGCAGGATCAATGGACGGTGATGGAGGCGCTGACGCTCACCTTCGGGGTGCGCCTGGACGTCACCCAGCTCCCCTCTGTCGATCCCGACACGGGCACCCTCCAGGGCACGGAGCTGTTCCCCAGCCTCACCCCTCGGGTGGGGCTCGTCTTCTCTCCCACCGACGCGCTCGTCCTCAAGCTGCTCTACGGCCGCGCCTTCCGCTCGCCCACGTTGCAGGAGCTGGTCGAGGTCATCCCCGACACCTACTACAACCAGGGTCGCTTCGAGGGGAACCCGGGCCTGCGCCCCGCCGTGGTGGACACCCTGGAGGCCGGGGCCGATCTCATCCAGAGCGCCGGAGAGGCGCGCGTGCGCCTGCGCGCCAACGCCTTCTTCGAGCGCTTCTCCAACCCCATCATCCCCGTGGACACCACCGGCAACATCGTCCCGCTGCGCAACCGCGAGCTGGGCGTTCACGTCTACGGCGTCGAGGGCGAGGCCAGGCTCGAGGCCTCCAAGCGCGCCACCGCCTGGGTCAACGCCAGCCTCTTCCGCGCGGAGGATCTGGAGCTGCCCCAGCGGCACCGCTACCTCACCGACACCCCCCAGGCCCGCTTCAACGCCGGCCTCTCCATGCCCATCGGCGACTTCATCAACTTCGACGTGGTGGTGCGGGCCGGCGCCGAGCGCCGCAACAACAGCCGCTCCGTGCTGGAGCTCATCCGCCGCTACAAGATTCCCGCCTACAGCCTCATCACCGCCCAGGTGCGGACCGAGCCCATCGCCGGCCACTTCGAGCTCGCCGTGGTGGCGCACAACGTCTTCGATCACGACATGCGCGACGACGTCCCCCGGCCGGATCGCATCTCCGGTCTGCTGCCCCGAGAGGGCGTCTCCGCCTTTCTCACCCTGAGGGCTCGCTACTGATGTTCCGCTCGCTCCGCGCTCTCGTCCTCGCCCTGGCCCTCGCGCCGGGCCTCGGCTGCCTCCAGTACAACGATCCCTGCCAGCCCCTGGTGGAGGATCCGGAGTCCGTGGTGGGCTACCTGGGCGAGGACGTCTACCTCGACAAGTCCTTCACCCGGCATGGCAACCACGCGCTCGGCCAGCTCGCCGCGGATGCTCTTCTCCACGCCGAGGACGGCTCCGACAACCCGGCCGTGCTGGGGTTCGTCAACGGCGGTGCCCTCCGCGCAGAGGGCCTCTGCGTCACCCGCTCC
>QKJM01000346.1 GCA_003249315.1 Archangium sp. | reverse complement strand
CCCGCGAGCCTCCACCTCCAGACGCCGAACCCGCAGATCCGCCTGGAGGGAACCCCCTTCTACCTCCAGGACTCCACGCGCCCCTGGGCGGCAATCCGCGACACGGCCGGCGCCGAGCTGCCTCGACGCGCGGGAGTGAGCTCATTCGGCTTCGGCGGAACCAACGCGCACGTGGTGCTGGAGGAGTACGTCGCCCCGCCCCGTCCCACCGAGGACACCGGACGCGCGCGGCTGGTGGTGCTGTCGGCCCGGGACGAGGAGTCCTTGCGTACCAGCGTCGCCCGACTCCGGGAGTCCCTGCGCAGGCCCGCGCCTCCGAGCCTGGACGACGTGGCCTTCACGCTCGCCACGGGGCGCGAGTCCCTGGAGACGCGGCTGGCCACCGTGGTCCGCGGCGTCGGAGAGCTGGTGGAGCGACTGGACACCTGGCTGGAGAAGGGCTCCACCCAGGGCGTCCACACCGGAACCGCGAGCCGGGGCCACTCCTGGGAGCTGCTGCTCGGCGGCGAGGCCGGACAGTCCTTCCTGCGGGCGCTGCTCGCGGGCAACGAGCTGGACCGCCTGGCCCGACTCTGGGTGGATGGCGCGGAGCTGGAGCCCTCGCTGCTGATCGGCGACTCCCGGGCGCGGCGCGTGCCCCTCCCCGGCTACCCCTTCGCCCGGACCCGGCACTGGCTGCTCCCCGGCCCCGCGGAGCTCGTGTTCACCGGCCACACGGAGTTGGAGTCCCCGTCCGAGCCCGTGGCGCTCCCTCCGGAGCCCTCCCCGTCCGAGCTGGTTCCCGAGACGGATCCACGGACGGCGGCGATCCGCTACCTGACGCGGGCGATCGCCACCACCGCCCGGCTCGATCCGGCGACGATCGATCCCCTGACCGACTTCGAGAGCTACGGGATGAACTCGATCCTCATCGGCGAGCTCTCCCACCAGCTCGAGGCGACGTTCGGCAAGCTGCCCATCACCCTCTGGTACAAGTACAAGAACCTCTCGGAGCTGGCCGGCTGGCTCGCCGAGGAGCACGGCGACACGCTCGCGCGGGTGATCGGCACCTCGAGCCAGTCCACCCCGGTCCCCGTCCCTCGACAGGTGGTGCGCCCCACCTCGGTGCGCCGCGCGAGCCGGACCGAGCCCGGAGTCGGAGACATCGCCATCATCGGCATGAGTGGGCGCTACCCCCAGGCCGAGAGCCTCGAGCAGTACTGGCGGAACCTGGAGGCGGGACGGGACAGCATCGTGGAGATCCCCCTGGAGCGGTGGGACTGGCGTCCGTTGTTCGATGCCACCGGCCGTCGTCCCGGCTCCATCTACAGCCGGTGGGGAGGCTTCCTGGAGCGGGTGGATCGCTTCGATGCGGGCTTCTTCAACATCTCGCCGCTGATCGCGCGCTACATGGATCCGCAGGAGCGGCTGTTCCTGGAGACGGCCTGGGCGGCGCTGGAGGACGCGGGCTACACCCGGGCGGCGCTGGAGCGGGCGGAGGCGGGAGACCGGCGGGCCCCCGTGGGCGTGTTCGTGGGCGTCACCTACAACGAGTACGCCCTCTTCGGCGCGCAGGAGTGGACACGAGGCAATCGGATCCCCTTCAACACGCAGACCTTCTCCATCGCCAACCGGGTGTCCTACGCGCTCAACCTGAGCGGGCCGAGCTATGCGGTGGATACGGCCTGCTCCTCGTCGCTCAACGCGGTCCACCTGGCGTGCGAGAGCCTGCGCTCGGGCGCGTGCGAGGTGGCGATCGCGGGCGGGGTGAACCTGTCGCTGCACCCGAGCAAGTACGTCATGCTGTGCGCCAACCGCTTCGCCGCCAGCGACGGGCGGTGCCGCAGCTTCGGCGAGGGCGGTGACGGGTACGTGCCCGGAGAGGGCGTGGGCTCGGTGCTGCTCAAGCCCCTGGAGCAGGCCCTGCGAGACGGGGATGCCATCCACGCGGTGATCAAGGGCAGCGCCGTCAACCATGACGGAAAGACGCACGGCTATACGGTGCCCAACCCGGTGGCCCAGACCGAGGTCATCCTCGCGGCCCTGGAGAAGGCCGGCGTGGATCCGCGCACCCTCGGCTACGTGGAGGCGCATGGGACGGGCACCAGCCTGGGAGATCCGATCGAGCTCACCGGGCTGACGGACGCGTTCCGCCGCCACACGAGCGAGCGAGGCTTCTGCGCCATCGGCTCGGTGAAGTCCAACATCGGCCACCTGGAGTCCGCCGCGGGCATCGCCCAGCTCCACAAGGTCATCCTGCAGATGGAGCACCGGCGGCTGGTGCCCACGCTGATCCACTCGGATCGGCTCAATCCCCACATCGACTTCGACAGCACGCCCTTCCGGGTGCAGCGCGAGCAGGCCCCCTGGCAGCCCCGGGCCGGAGAGCCCCTGCGCGCGGGCATCAGCAGCTTCGGAGCCGGCGGCGTCAACGTCCACCTGGTGCTGGAGTCCTGGGAGGAGACGCGCGCCCCGGCGAGACTGGAGGGCCCCGCTGTCCTGGTGCTGTCGGCCCGGACGTCCGATCGGCTGCGCGCCCAGGCCCGGCAACTGCTCGAACTGATCGACGCCCGTCCCGAGTGGGGCGCGGGAGAGCTCGCGTCCATGGCGTACACGCTCCAGGTGGGTCGCGAAGCCCTGCCCGCGAGGCTGGCCTTCATCGCCCGGGACGTGGCCACCTGCCGCGAGCGGCTGCGCACCTGGCTGGAGCTCGGGGATGCGTCCGAGGAGGCAATCCAAGCCCGGGGTCTCTTCACCGGCACGATCACCGAGTCGCGACCCCAGGGAGGAGACACCTCGGAGCAGGCCCTGCGCTCGCTCGCGGCGAGGGGGGCGCACGACGCCATCGCCCGCGCCTGGGTGGAGGGGACGCCATGGCCCTGGCGGGCCCTCTACGGGGAGCAACCTCCTCGCCGCATCCACCTCCCCACCTACCCGTTCGCCGGGGAGCGCTACTGGATCGAGACCACACCCCCGCCTCCGGAGCCACCCCCGGGCTCCCCGCCGCCGCTCCCCGAGCGCGTGGCACCCGAGCGTGAGCTGACACTCCGGGAGCGCCTGGCCGATGCGCCCGAGGCCGAGAGAACCTCGCTCCTGGTCCGCTACCTCCAGGACGTGGTGGGCCGCATCCTGGCCTATCCACCCTCCTCGCGCCCCGAGCCGGACGCGGGCCTCTTCGACCTGGGCTTGGAGTCGGTGCAGGCCACCCAGCTCGTGGAGGAGCTGGAGTCCGAGCTGGGGATCGATCTCTACCCCACCCTCGCCTTCGATCACCCCACGCTCCGCGCCCTGGCCACCTACCTGCTCCCTCGGATTCCCCTGGAGAAGCCCGCGCCCGCGTCCTCTCCAGCAAAGGAGGAGGCGGCCCCCGAGACACGTGTCGGGGAGCTGGTGCTCGCCCGGCAGTCCTGGCGTGACGCACCGCCCTCGGGAGCACCGGACGCCCGCGCCTTCCGCGGCATCCTGCTGTTCGGCGGGGACGAGACCCATGCACGGGCCTTCCGCGATCAGCTCCGGACGCTCGGCGTCGAGGCCCCGGTGGTGCCGCTCCGTCCAGGCACGCGCCTCGAGGGCTCCATCTCCGGCTACGAGTTGGATCCGTCCGACGCACGCCAGGTGGAGGCCCTGCTCGCCTCGCTGGAGACACACGGGATCCAGGCCAGCCACATCTTCCACCTGGGCGCGCTCGACGAAGGGCCGGAGGAGGAGCCCACGCGAGGCTTCGCGCACCTGCTGGGACTCGCCCAGGGCGTGCTGGCCCACAAGGTCGAGCACCCGGTACACCTGGGCTACGTCTACCCCCTGGAGGACGGGCTGATGCCGCCGAGGCACGCGGCCCTGGCCGGGTTCGCGCGCGCCCTCGTCCTGGAGTCCCCGAAGCTGTCCTGCCAGACGCTGGCCCTGGACCCCCAGGCACGGGCGCCCGAGGAGGTGGCCCGCCTGGCCCTGGCCGAGAGCGCGAGCCGGGAAGTCGAGGTCCGTCATACGGGCGGGCGCCGACAGGTACACGCGCTGCACGAGCTGCCCCCCGAGACGGGAGGCGACTCGCCGCTGCGTCAGGGTGGGGCCTACCTGATCACCGGAGGTGCCGGAGGCCTGGGGCTGCTGCTGGCCGAGCACCTGGCCCGTACGGTGCGGGCGCGGATCGCCCTCGCCGGGCGCAGCGAGCTGGACGCGCCGCGGAAGCAGCGGCTCGAGCGACTGCGTGAGAGCGGGGCCGAGGTGGTGTACCTGCGCGGGGACGTGAGCGAGCGGAGCGCGGCCTTCCGTCTGGTGGACGAGGCCCGTGAGCGGCTCGGGGGGCTGCACGGCATCATCCACGCGGCGGGAGCGGCGAGAGACGCGCTGGTGACCGCGAAGGCGTGGGAGCAGACGAAGGCGGTGCTGGGCCCCAAGGTGCATGGCACGCTGCACCTCGACGAGGCGAGCCGGGAGCTGCCCCTGGACTTCTTCGCCCTGTTCTCCTCCACGGCCGCGATCACCGGCAACGTGGGGCAGAGCGACTACGCCTTCGCCAACGCCTTCCTGGACGGCTTCGCGGCCAGGCGCGAGACCCTGCGGGCACGAGGCGAGCGCCAGGGCCGCACGGTGTCGTTCGACTGGCCGCTGTGGGCCGAGGGCGGCATGCGCGTGGATGCGCAGACGCTGCGCTTCATGGAGCGCCGGGCCGGACTCACCCCGCTGCCCTCCGCGCTGGGGCTCGCCGCCTTCGAGCAGGGACTGGCCGGCGAGGGACACCAGCGGATCGTCTTCCATGGCACCCGCGCCACCATCGTCGAGCGGCTCGGAATCTCCGCCGCTCCCGTCGAGGTGCCCGCCACCCCGGTGGAGAGGACTGCGACCGCGGAGACCGGACCCGAGCCGATCGCCATCGTCGGCATGTCCTGCCGGTTCCCCGGAGGCTGCGACTCGCCCGAGGCGCTGTGGCGCTTCCTCGTCGAGGGCCGGGACGCGATCACCGATGTGCCTCCGGGACGCTGGGAGATGGACACCTTCTACAGCGAGGACCCCGAGGCGGCGGGCACCCTGTACGTGAAGCAGGCGGGGTTCCTGCGCGAGCCGATCGACGGCTTCGACGCGCGCTTCTTCGGCATCTCCCCGCGCGAGGCGGCGGACATGGATCCGCAACAGCGCCTGCTGCTGGAGGTGTCCTGGGAGGCGCTGGAGCGCTCGGGCATCGCGCCGGACGGACTTGCGGGCAACCCGGTGGGCGTCTTCGTGGGGATGACCGGCTCCGAGTACGGGATGCTGCCCCGTGACGTGCGGCAGTTCGGTGCCTACACGGCCACGGGTGTGGCGCCCAACATCGCCTCGGGCCGGCTGGCGCACCAGCTCGGGCTGCAGGGGCCGGCGCTGACGGTGGACACCGCATGCTCGTCCTCGCTGATGGCCGTCCACCTGGCCTGCGACAGCCTCCGGCGGGGCGAGTCCGAGCTGGCCCTGGCCGGCGGCGTCAACCTGATGCTGTCGCCCTACACCTTCATCTCCCTGTGCCGGCTGCGCGCCCTGGCCCCGGACGGCCGCTGCAAGACCTTCGACGCCTCGGGCGATGGCTATGGCCGTGGCGAGGGCTGCGGCATGGTGGTGCTCAAGCGGCTGTCCGACGCCCGCCGGGATGGGGACCGGGTGCTCGCCGTGCTCCTTGGCTCGGCGGCCAACCACGACGGCGCCAGCAGCGGCCTGACGGTGCCCAACGGACTCGCCCAGCAGGCGCTGATCCGCAAGGCGCTGGCCTCGGCGCACCTGGAGCCTCGGGAGGTCTCCTTCGTGGAGGCCCATGGCACCGGCACCTCGTTGGGCGATCCCATCGAGATGCAGGCGCTGGGCTCCGTGTACGGCGAGCGCCCGCCGGAGGAGGCTCCCTTCACCGTGGGCGCGGTGAAGGCCAACCTCGGACACCTCGAGGCCGCGGCGGGGATCGCCGGCCTCATCAAGACCGTGCTCTGCCTCCAGCACCGGACCGTCCCGGGGCAGGTCCACCTGCGCGAGGTCAACCCCCGCATCCGCCTGGAGCGTCTGCGCGCCCGACTTCCCCGGGAGACGGAGGCCTGGACGGCGTCCCGTCGGGTGGCGGGAGTGAGTGCGTTCGGCTTCTCCGGCACCAACGTCCACGTCCTCGTGGGCGAGCCGCCGTCCGCCTCCGCACCGACGCCTCGGCCCCGACGCCCCATGCACCTGCTGCCACTCTCGGCCATGGACCCGACCGCGCTGCGAGCCCAGGCCAGCAACTGGCACGCGCGCCTGTCCCAGCAGGAGGGCTCTCTCCCCGAGCTGTGCGCGGAGGCGATGGCGGGCCGCCGCCACTTCGGCCACCGCGCCGCGATGGTGGGGGCGGATCGCCAGGAGCTGCTGGCCCGCCTCTCCGCGCTCGCCGCCGGACAGCCGACCGACGGGGTGCCACTCGGAGAAGTGGGCCAGGAGCCACCCCGCCTCACGGTGGCCTTCCCCCATGAGCAGGACGGCCTCACCGCGCTGGTGGAGGCGCTGCACCCCGTGGAGCCCGCCTTCGCGTCCTCCTATGACGCCTGTGCCCTCATCGCCTCGAAGCTGCTGGGGGTGACGCCGCGAGCGCTGCGGGCTCCGGAGTCCGACACGCACGCGGCCGTGGCCGCCTTCTGTGCCCGCCACGCGTT
>QKJM01000446.1 GCA_003249315.1 Archangium sp. | reverse complement strand
CCGGTACGTGCTCGGGCCGCTGCTGCGGCGGGTGCGAGACAGCCGGGTCGCCGCCACGGACGACAGCTACCAGCCGAGCGTCACGGTGGTGATTCCGCTCTTCAACGAGGGAGAGGGCATCTACCAGACGGTCCGCAGCCTGGTGAAACAGGACTACCCGGCGGACAAGCTGAGCATCTGCGTGGTGGATGACTGCTCGACGGATGACAGTCACGACTGGGCGATGAAAGCGGCCAAGGAATACCCCAACGTAAAGGTGACGCGCAATCCGCACAACATGGGCAAGCGCAAGGGCATCGCCCGGGCCGTGCGAGAGGCCACCTCGGAGCTCATCGTCTCGGTGGACTCGGACGTGCTGGTTCATGAGAGCGCCGTGCGCGAGCTGGTGCGGCGCTTCGTCAGCCCTCGCATCGCCGCGGTCGGGGGACGCACCTATGTGTCCAACCGCCACCAGAACTGGCTGACGCGGATGATCGAAATCAAGTTCTACTATGCCCAGGAGTGGCTCAAGGATCTGGAGCGGAGCTTCCGCACGGTGCTGTGTCTGTCCGGCTGCCTCACCGCGTACCGGAGACACGTGCTCCTGGAGCTGGAGGAGATCCTCGAGGCGCGCAACATCGCCGGCGTGCCCATCAAGTACGGAGAGGATCGCTTCCTCACGCGGCAGATCGTCAAGGCGGGCTACGAGACGGTGTACACGACGGCGGCGTGGTGTACCACGGCAGCGCCGTCCACGCTGGCGGCCTACTTCTCGCAGCAGCTCCGATGGCGCCGCTCCAACCTGGTGGACATGTTGGGAGGTTTGAGCCACGCCTGGAGGCTGCACCCGGTGGTGACCGTCCACTACGTGGCACAGCTCGCGCTGATGCTCTCCTACCCCTTCATCATCCTACACAACGTGCTCAACGGGGAGTTCTGGGACGTCCTCTTCATGCACATGATCGTCACGGGGGCCATGGGTGTCCTCTATCGCATCTCCAAGAGGCACCTGCCCCCGGACATGCGCGTGCCGGCCTGGTCCTTCGTCCCCATGGGGCTGCTGATGCCAGTCACCTATACGCTCTTCACCCCGCTGGCGTTGCTGACATTGGACTCGGGGAGCTGGGAGACGCGCGGCAAGCCGAGCGCCGCTCGCAGCCAGGCCAAGGGAGGCGGGCAACAGAGCCCCGTCCCACCCGGTCAGCAGACGGTCGGAGGGAGCACGCCGCAATGAACCAGCGCATCGCCAACAAGCTCAACAGCCTCGCGGTCAGCGCCTACAAGGTGCTGGGAATGGTGCTCCTCGCGCTCATCCTGGTGGGCCTCTTCTCCTACCTGGGCGTGCAAGGCTTCTTCTTCGTGAGCAAGGGATGGGTGGCCCCCAAGGTGGTGTCCCCCACGGATACGGAGATATTGCAGCTCAACGCCCAGCTCGCGCAGCAGGTGGCGTCACGAGACAGCCTGCTGGCGAAGCGGCGCGAGATGGAGATGGAGCGGGTGCAGACCGAGCGCATCATCACGGCCGAGCAGGCGTTCCAGGGGCGCTTCCGAGCGGCGATGAAGTCCGAGCGGCAGGCCCGAGCACGCGCGCTTCACCGGCTGGTCGCGCTGCACCAGGAGTACAGGAAGGCCGCCCGGGAGATCTCCGCCGCGAACCGGGCCTACGCGAGGATGGCGCGCAAGCGGGAGGAGTCCCTCTACGCGGCACGACTCGTGGAGCGCGAGCAACACCTCACCGCCAACCACCAGCTCGCCCAGCTCTCGCACACCAACCTGTCGCTGGCGGAGAGGCAGGCGGAGCTCCGGACACGCATGGAGGAGCTACGGCGAGAGGTCAGGGGGTTCGACGCCTCTCTGGAAGGCAGGGAGGAAGGACTCACCACCGAGGTGCTGTTGCTGGAGCGAGAGTACATCCGCTCGGTGCATGAGGCCGCTCGCGCGGATGACGAGCGGCGCGGCCTGGAGGAGAGCCTGGAGGCGCTGGACGAAGCGGTGGCGAGCTACGACACGCTGATCGCCACCATCCGCAGATCGCCCTGGCTGGAGGCCTTCGAGCGCGGGCTGACGGTGGGCTTCGTGCCCTATGGAAACCTGGAGAACGCGCGGCCGGGTACACCCCTCTACCAGTGCGCGCTGCAGCTCCTGTGGTGCCAGAAGGTGGGCGAGGTGGGCCACCCGCTGGAGGGAGAGGTCAACGTCAAGCACCCGGTCCGCCAGGAGTACATGCGCGGGGTGATGGTGGAGCTGGAGCTGGAGAACGAGCACTGGGCGCAGGAGCAGTTGCTGCACCTGGAGCGGCCGGCGTTGTTTCTGTAGCGCCGGGAGCCTGGAGGTGATGCGGATGCGGTGGGCGGTTGCATGGAGCATGCTGGCCAGCCTCGGAGCGGGGGTGGCACGAGCCCAGGAGCCGGAGAGCGAGGCGCCCCCGGAGCCGGGCTACTGCGCCTTCGTACGCGGAGTGGCCGACTCGGAGGCGGCGCTGCGGCTCGCGCCGGAGGTGTTCGCGAGCGTGGGCGCGGTGAACGCGGGGACGGCCTCGGGGGTGGATGTGCCTCTCGGCCAGCCGAGACCGCGGCTCACCGCCGGGCTGGGCTATGACTTCGTGGGATTGTACCGGGGGCTGACCCTGCGCCGCCGAGCCGAGGCGGAGTGCGAGCGCTACCAGGCGCTCTCCGCGCTGAAGGTCATGTTGGCGCGCGGCCAGGACGTGGGCGCCGAGGCCGCGCTGGCCGAGCGGGCGCGGGTGCTCGAGGCCGCCCTGCCCGAGGCGGAGCAGCTCCTCGTCTCGCTGCGGGAGGAGTTACGGGAGGGCGAGGCGACGCTGGATGAGCTCAACGCCCTGCAGCTCCGCCTGGACAACCTGCGCGCGCTGGCCGCCGAGACACAGAAGAAGCGCGAGCGGCTGGGTGCCCTGCCCCCCCTCTCCAGCCGCCCCCTGTCCGAGTACCTGCAGGAGCTGCGCGTGGCGGATGCTCGCGTGGAGGAACTCTCCTCGGGGCTCCGGCGCGCGGAGGCGTGGGACGTGCGGGTGCGCGGCGGGTACGACGAGCTGTTCGGCGTGAGGCAGGAGGTGCCACTCTTCGGGGTGCTGACGATCTCCTACAACCTGGGGCACCTGTGGCAGTCGAAGCACGAGGCCCAGGCGCGCGAGGGCCGGCGCCGGGCGCTCGAGGAGGACGTGGAGGGCGTGAGCCAGGAAGTGGCGCGCATGCTGAGGGAGCTGCGGGCCGCCTGGCGGACGGAGGCCACGCGCCTGCGCGAGGTGTCCGTGCTGGTGACCGATCTGGCCGGGCAGCTCGGGGAGCTCCAGGCGATGGAGACAGGGAAGGTGCGCCGCTACCGCGACTACCTGATGTTGGAGCTGGCGCGGCTGAGAGCGGAGCAGGCCTGGTTGAGGACGCACGTGACGGAGCTGGCGCGATTCCTCGGAGAGCAGCATCCATGAGTCTCCGCGCGAGCCTGCTGGCCGCGCTCCTGGGACTGCTCGAGACGCCAGCCGCCTCCAGGAAGCCCGAGGAGCAGGCCCGGGCCGGAGAGGCGAAGACACTCTCCCAGGTCTCGCGGGAGCGGATTCGGGTGACGCTGGGCGAGCTGGAGTCCGGTTCCAGGGGGCGCCTGCGCATCACGAAGCCGAAGGTACGGGCGGTGGTTCCTGCGACGAGGGCACGGGTGGTGGAGCTGCGCTTCACCTACCTGGGGGCCACGCACGAGGTGGCGCCCCTGCGCTCGGGGGAGTTGCGGCGCCAGGTGGGCCTGAAGCTGCGGGCGCAGGATGGCTGCAACGTGGTGTATGTGATGTGGCGGATCGCCCCAAAGGCGGGCGTGGTGGTGTCGGTGAAGCACAACCCGGGGCAGCACCGGCACGCCGAGTGCGGCAACGGGGGCTACCAGACGGTTCGCCCACGCCGCGCGGTGCCGGTCCCCACGCTGAAGCCGGGAAGCCACCACTCGCTGCGAGCGGAGCTCCGAGGCGAGGAGCTGGAGGTTCGGGTGGACGGCAAGCCCATCTGGCAAGGAGCCCTCCCGCCCGAAGCCCTCACCTTCGATGGCCCGGTGGGGCTACGGACGGACAACGGTCGCTTCGAGCTGGAACTCCTCACTCAGTAGAGGGCGCGCTCACAATCCGGGCTGGAGCTCCTCCTGGGTGACGGCACCCCGCTTCTCCTCGGACCCGGACACGACCTCGGCCCGCAGGGAGCAGCTATTCGTCGGGCACCGCCCGCCATCCCTCAGATCGAACCGCCAGCGGTGGCGAGGGCACACGAGGTAGCGTTCATCCTCGATCCACGCCTCCTTGAGATCCGCCCCCTGGTGGGGGCAGTAGCGGTTGATGGCGTAGCTCTGCAGGCCAGCCTCCACCACGATACGCTCCTGCCGGGCCTCGGTGGCGATCACGCCGTCGCACATGGCGCGCAGATCTTCCACCTCCGCGGCGAGGAAGTTGTGCAGGGAGGCGTCATAGACATCCGGAATGCGCGAGGCGCGGAAGCGGAAGGACAGCAGGAAGTCCTCCCAGTTGAGCTTGCGATCCAGCACGCGGACGAGATCCGAAGCGCTGGCGGTGAGCATGTAGCGCTGCAGGTCGCGCACCTCGGAGACGACCTCCACCCGGCGCTGCCCGAAGTCCACGCGAATGAGCTGTCCAGGCAGCTCGGTGAGGCCCAGGTAGAGCGGTATGGTCACCCGCTCACTCAGCGAGAAGGCCTCCAGCTTGCGCTGCATCTCCTCGCGCAGCCGTATGTGGATGCGATCCACCTCCGCGAGCACGAGGTTGAGCCGCCGCTCGCGAAAGGTGCTGACGTGGTTGGCCGCGTAGGTGTGCAGGTAGCGTGAGAGGTTCTCGTCGGTGACGCGCTCGGTCGCCATCGAGAACAGGTCCGCGAAGCCCGCGTCGACCACATCGCCGGGCATGGGCTCGATGAGTCGCGGCACCTTCCCCGGCAGACGCTGACGGAGGAAGGTGAAGAGCTCCTCGGCGCGGGGGAAGATGTTCACCGGCTCGAAGTTGATCTGGAAGAGGGCCGGATCCAGGAAGCAGGCCGGCCCGGCCGAGGCCATGTACACGCGCGGCTTCACCACCTCCATGGCCCTGGCCACCGCCTCGAACTTGCTCGCCCGCTTCTGACGCGAGTGTTCCGCATACGACTCGCGCGAGTAGTCGTAGCAGGTGGGATGCCAGATGGCGCCCGAGAACTGGGCGGTGAAGACGTCGATCGGCCCCTCCTCCTCGGTGATGGCCGCGAGCCGATCGTGGATCTTGCAGTCATTGAGGTTGAGGAAGGACTGCCCCTCGGCGCGCACCAGCAGGGCCGAGTCGCGGTTGGTCCCCGAGTCCGTGAGGTACAGCTTGAGGTAGTCACCACCCGCGAGGGGCACCTCCTGCTGATCCTCGCAGGCGATGACGCGCTTCGCCCCGTAGGACGCGAAGAAGTCCTGGAGCTCCCTCCGACGGAAGCGGGCGATGACGACCGTGAAGTCCCGCCTGGAGAGGGAGAGGAGGAAGTCCGGATCGAAGTGATCCTTGTGCTCGTGGCTGATGTAGAGGAAGCGCTCCTTGGGCGAGGACTCGAGCTGCTCGCTCACGAGAGGTGCGAGGTGGTGGTTGCAGGGAAACTGCATCCACGCCGAGTCGAAGGCACCCCGAGCAGAGAGCCACGGGTCGGCGACCACCAGTGAGTGGGTGGTTTCGACCAGGAAACCCGCGTGGCCGAGAAATGTGATCCGCATGGCAACTCCCCCTTGGAGCCTGGTAGTGGCGGGGGAAGGCTGGTGTTCCGGCGGTGCGCTCGCCATGGCCTCCAGGCACGAGCCTTGAGTCCACCCTTGCACAGAATCAGAACACCCCTCACGCGAAGAACGCGGGGAACTCGAGCTCCCCGCGTTCCTCTCCTCAGGCGAGGAAGGAGATCAGCACCCGATTCACTCGGCGATCTCGCGGACGCTCAGCCACTTGAAGTCCACATCGTTGGCGCTGTCCCACCGGAAGGTAGCGATGGGGCCGCCCCAGATCATGGGCATGGCATCGTCGGAGCCGCCGCACTTCGTGGCGCTGCCTCCGATCTGACCGGAGTCAGTGATATCCAGGACCTTCTCCCACGTCACCTTGTCGGCATTCTCGTTGAGCCACAGCTCGAGCTTCACCGCCGGCTTCCCGTTGACGGAGGTGTTGAGCATGACGGACTTGAAGCCCACCCAGCGGCCCTCGAGCGACCCGGTCCCCGGCTGGTAGGGCGTCTGGTCGTAGCTCACGTGCCAGGACTCCTTCTGCCAGCGCACGCGGCCGTCGTAGTGGAGGCTTCCCTTGTACGAGGAGCCCTCGCAGGCAATCCCATCCGAGTGGTGACCGCCGCGGGCGTACCAGGCGAAGTTGTCGCTCCAATCGCTGGCGGAGTTCACCTTCACGAAGCCCGTCATCTCCACGTTCTTCCAGTCGTTGGGAGACTGCATGTAGCCACGGCCGACCAGCACGTCCCGATCGTAGGTGGGAATCTTGCTGGCGTCGTAGCCAGTGCTGGTGAACACATTCATGCGCACCTTGGTGCTCTTCATCTTCCAGGAGCCATCCGAGTTGCGGGTGATCGCCTGCTTCGGCTCGAAGCGCCTGTCACTGAGCGCATCCTCCTGGATGAACCACGTCTCACCGCCGGCCTTGGTCGGATGGATCATGGTGACGCCGAACACGTCCGTGTCTTCCTGAGGCGCCGGCTCGGGGGCGGGAGCGGGCTCGGGCGTCGCCTCGGGAGCGGGCGTCGGATCAGGGGCGGGAGCGGGCTCGGGGGTCGCCTCGGGGACGGGCGCCGGGGTGGGCGCGACGTCGGGAGCGGGGGATGCAGGGCTCTCCGGCGGCGTCTCGCCCGTCATCTCACCATCATCCATTCCGGGAGGCAGAGAAGAATCCATCCCCTCCTCTCCCGGGCCACAGCCAGAAGCAGCGGCGAGCAGGGAGATAGAGCAGAGGGCAGCGAGGATTCGATGTCGGATCAAGGTAGCGATCTCCAAGAGAGGCCGAGGGAGAGACATCCACGGAGGAGAGGCCTCCACCTCCGTCCTCTTCCTCAGCCGTTTCGGGAGTTCTGAACAGAAGGAGACACGCATCCGCATCCCCTGCCATTCCCCACCCTGCTCCCCCCGCCGAGCACCGCCCGAGCCGACGAGCGGCTGAGATGCTCCAGCGCGAAAAGAAAAAGGCCGTGAGCCCTGGATGAGGACTCACGGCCTTTCTTTGTGTGGGCACACCAGGATTCGAACCTGGGACCCCTGCCGTGTGAAGGCAGTGCTCTACCGCTGAGCTATATGCCCGTCCGCCGAAGCAACGGGCGGGTAAATGCCACCCGCCCCCTCACCTGTCAACGTTATTCGCCTGCGAGCTCTTCCAGCTTCTCGTCCAGCTCGCGCACGCGCCGCTTGAGTCCGGCGAGCTTCTTTCCGAGGCCCTTGAAGTCGCTCCGGGTGGCGAAGTTCAGCGCCCGCATGACCTCCTCCTGCCCCTTGTCGAGCGCCTGCTTGCCGCGCTGTACGGAGCCGATCGCCCCGGCGATGGCCATGGCCCGCTTCTCGTCGGCGAAGAGCTTCTCCATCGCCTTCTGCGACACACCCAGCGCCTGCTTCTTCAGTTCCTGTCGGATGCCCATGACGGAAAGCCCTCGGCGCCTACTTCTCGTCCACGTACTCGGTCTTCAACTGGGCGAAGACCCGATCAGCCAGACCCTTGTATCGCATCCGCTCGATGAGCGGCTGCAGGTCCCCCTTCACCGCGATGCGGCGCCGCAACACCGCCTCCACCGGATCCAGGCTCCCCTGCAGGAGCTGCTTCCACACGGAATACGGCGCACGCGCGACGTAGGCCGGCTCGAACTCGTCCAGGTCGTCCGGATCATCCAGCACCCGGAGCTTCTCGATGCGACCGTCGCGCGGCACCACATGCACCACGAAGGCCTTGGAGAGCCGACCCGGCTCGGCGTCGATGATCGCCCCGAAGTCGCCCACCCAGCCCTGCCCGGCCAGCGAGACCTCCGGATCCGCATTCGTCAGCCGCACCGCCTCCTGACACCACTCCTTGGATGGAAACGTCGCCATCGCGCCCTCTCTACCCCCTGCGGAAGATGCTCTTGATGCTGGAGAACAGACCACTGTCCTGCTGTGACGAGGGAGCGGAGGCCGCCTGCTCCGCCTTCTGGGCCCGCTCCTCGGCCATCCGCAACAGCTCGCGCTTGAGGGCCTCCGGCGTATCTCGGGTGGCCAGCTCCACCCTCCGTGGACCCGTGGGCTCCTCGACGCTCACCTGCAGGAGGCACTCCTCGTTGAGCCGGAAGTCGATCTTCCGCCCCGCGGCCTCCGCCGGCACCCGCAGCGTGCCCAGATACTCGTTGTCCACCATCAGATCGCTATCGCCCTGGAAGATGTCCATCTCGATGAAGGGCGAGCCCGGCTCCCTCGGCGGCGGCAACCGGAAGCTCTTCACCAGGGGGATGATGGAGTTCTTCTCGATGATGCGGCGCACTCGCCCGTTGGGCAGCGCGTAGCCGATGGGCATGCTCACGGCGTCCAGCAGCGTCACCGCGTCGATGGTGCCCAGCGAGTCCGCCAGCAGCGCCGCACCCAGGGCCACGCACTCGTCCGGATGCACGCCCTTGCGCGGCGGCTTGCCGAAGTGCTCCTGGATCCGCTGCTGCACCAGCGGCATGCGGCTCTGCCCACCCACCAGGATGATCTCGTCGATCTCCGAGCGGCTGATGCCCTTCTCCTCCAGCACCCGGTCGCAGATCTCGAACGTCCGATCCACCAGATCCATGGTGAGCGCGTTGAGGTTCTCGCGAGTGAGGGGGATCCGCAGATCCAACGGCCGATCCCGCCGATCCTGCGCGATGAAGGGCAGATCGATCACCACGTTGGGGATGAGCGTCAGATCGATCTTCGCGGCCTCCGCCGCGTTCTTGATCCGCTGCATGGCGATGGGGCTCTGCGAGAGGTCGACCCGGGTCTCCTCCCAGAACTTGTCGAGCACGTAGTCCATCACCCGGTTGTCGAAGTCGACACCACCCAGGAAGGTGTCACCGCCGGTGGCCAGCACCTCGAAGACGTTGCCCGTCAGGTGCAGCACCGACACGTCGAAGGTGCCACCGCCCAGGTCGTAGACGAGGATCTTCTGATCCAACCCGCGGTTGAAGCCGTAGGCCAGCGCGGCCGCGGTGGGCTCGTTGACGATGCGCTGGACGTTGAAGCCGGCCATGCGCCCGGCCTCCTTCACCGCCTGGCGCTGGCTGTCCGTGTAGTAGGCCGGGACGGAGATGACCGCGTCCTCGATCGGCCCGCCCAGGAACTGCTCGGCCATCGTCTTGATCTGCTTGAGGATGAAGCTGGACACCTCGGACAGCGTGAACATGCGCCCGCCCAGCATCACCGCCGCGTCCCCGCTGTTGGGGTGCTCGACGATCTCGTACTTGAAGTACGACTTCAGCTCCTCCACCGTCCGGGACTCGTACTTGCGGCCGATGAGGCGCTTGGTCCCGTAGAGCGTGTTGTGCGGGTTGGTGATCATCTGATCCTTGGCCACACCGCCGACCAGCAGGTCCCCCTTGGCGCTCAACGCCACCACCGAGGGGAGGATCAGGTTGCCGCGATCCGTGGGGACGATCTTCGGGATGCGGTTCTTCACGGACGCGACCAGCGTGTTGGTCGTCCCCAGGTCAATCCCGATGATGCGTGCTCTGTCCGCCATTGGAGAAGTCACTCTGTATCACGTCAGGAGCCGTCTTGCGCGGATCTCGTCTCCAGGATCAGCCGATCATACGGTGCATCCTCATTCGCCGGCAATTCTTCGATAAACCTGGAAATCCGATTAAGGACCCGAGCCCCTTCCTGGAGAACGGAGGTGATGGGGTAGGTCAGTGACAGCTCGTCCCGGGCCCGGGTGGTGGCCACGTAGAAGAGGCGGCGCTCCTCTTCCTCCTCCTCCGGCGAGCGCACGGCCGAGATGAAGGGGAAGCGGCCTTCGGCCAACCAGAGGATGAAGACGACCCGCCACTCCAGGCCCTTGGACTGGTGGACGGAGGAGAGGGTGAGCATCGCGTCCGGAGCGTCGCCGGCGGCGGCCTCCTCGGCGGAGAACTCGGAGACGAGGGCGATCTCCGACAGGAAGCGCGGCAGCTCCTCGAAGCGACCGGCGAACTCCGCGAGCTGGCGGATGTCCTCCTCCCGCCGCTCCTCCTCGGGGAACTCGGCGCGCAGGTACTCGGCATAGCCCCCGGCCAGCACCTCGCCGATCAGCGCTCCCGGGGTCCGGAATGACTCGGGAGAAGAGAGGCGGTCCAGGAGGGAGGCGAGGCGGGCGAAGTCCGCGGCGGCCTTCCGGGGCACTCTCGCCTGGACGTCCGGGTGGGCGAGGGACTGCCCGAGAGGCAGCTCGGGAGGGAGGGATTCCAGCGCGGCCCACAGGGACTCCGCCCGGGTCTGGGCGATGCCCGGCACGAGCTTGACGATGCGCTTGAAGGCCAGCTCGTCCCGGGGGTTGAGGGCGAGCCGGAGGTGGGCCATGACGTCCTTCACGTGGGCCTGCTCGAAGAAGCGGACCCCGGAGCGCACCCGGAAGGGGATGCCGCGCCGGGTGAGCTCGAGCTGCAGTTCCAGGGAGTGGGCGTGGGCACGGTACAGCACCGCCATCTGCTCCAGTGGCACGCCCTGCTCTCGCAGCTCCAGCACCCGCTGCGCCACGAAGGCGGCCTGCTGATCCGCGTCCAGGGTGGGCACCAACACCGGCGCCGGCCCCGAGAGGCGCGAGGCCACGAGCTGCTTGGGGAACTGGCGCTGGTTGAGCGAGATGGACTCGTTGGCCAGCCGGAGGATCTCCGGCGTCGAGCGGTAGTTGCGGGTGAGGTGGAGGATGGAGCAGCCGGGGTAGCGCTGGGGGAACTCGATGATGTTGGTGAAGTCCGCGCCCCGGAAGCTGTAGATGGACTGGCAGTCGTCGCCCACCACGGTGAGGTTGCGGTGCTCGCCGGCGAATAGATCGATCAGCTCCCCCTGCAACCGGTTGGTGTCCTGGTACTCGTCCACGAGGACACAGCGAAAGCGGTCCACCAGCTCGGCGTGGAGGGAGGGGTGCTCGACGAGCAACCGCGCGAGGAGCACCAGCAGATCATCGAAGTCCATCAGGTGCATGTGCGCCTTGCGCTTGGCGAAGCGGCGGGCCACGGCGAGCACATCCTCTGCCACCGGGAGGAACTGAGGCCGGCGCTCAGCGAGCACCTCCTCCACCGAGCGCCGCAGGTTGGCGGCCATGGAGATCAGCTCCAGCACCACATCGGCCCGAGGAAGGCGCTTCTCGCCGCGAGGCACCTTGCGCTCCGCGAGGCAGGAGGACATGAGATCCCGGGCGTCCTCGCGATCCAGCACGGTGAAGTCCCGGGAGAAGCCGAGCGCTCCCGCGTGCTGGCGCAGCAGCGCGTGCGCCGCGTGGTGGAAGGTGCCGCCGAGGATGCGCCGTACATCCGCGAAGGAGCCGGCCAGCTCCTCGACCCGGCGCGTCATCTCACGTGCAGCCTTGTTGGTGAAGGTGAGTAGCAGCACGCCCTCGGGGGGGATGCCACGCTCCAGCAATCGCGCCACCCGGAACGTCAGCGTGCGCGTCTTGCCGGTACCGGCCCCGGCGATGACCAGCACCGGCCCCTCCCCTGCTTCCACCACGCGAAGCTGCTCCTCGTTGAGCAGGCCCTCGTAGTCGATTCGTGGCGAGGGCTTCGCCGGGGCGGCATCCAGGGAGTACTTGCGGGTGGCCATGGGCGAAGCCTATCTGAGCAGGGTGGTGGCCTCGGCACGGATCTCCGGGGAGGGATCCCTCTCACGCGCCACCCGGAGCAGCTCGGGAGCGAGCCGGGGTTGCTTCGAGACCAGGGCCCGGAGGGCCTCGCGGCGCTGCGCCACCCCGCTCACCAGGCGCTCGTGTACAGCGTCCTCGTCACAGCTCCTCGCCCCGGGCGTCTTCTCGCGCAACAGCAGCTCCGCATCCGCCAGCCGAGCCTCGGCCAGCCGCAGCGCCTCCCCCGCCGTCACCGCGAAGCCGTCCAGGTCCTCGGGGAACTCGGACCCGGCCTTCCGGGCCCGGGCGATGGCCTCCGAGGCGAAGCGCGCATTCCGCACCGCGGCGCAGAGCTGCCTCGAGGCCGCCAGCGGAACGCCACCCTCGGGGGAGATGGGCTCATCGCGCGCCACTCTCCTCGCCCACAGCGAGAGCTGCCGGGCCGCCACCGCCGCGGAGAAGGACTGGCGCCGCTCCTCTCGGATCTCCACCCAGCGCCGCAGCACCACCGGATCCGGGTTCTCCGGCGCGAAGGCCCGCTGGTACTCGGTGGCCGCCTGCTCCAGCGCTCCGGAGAGATCCAGCAGCGCCGCCGTCGACAGGTACAGCTCCGCGCTGCCGGCCCGCTCGCGCAGCGACTCCAGCCGCACCGCCACCTCGTATTCGGCCACCTCGGGCGGCAGGGCACGCAGCACCGTCCGGAGGCTCTCCAGGGCTCGCTGACGAATGAGCGGGTTGCGTCCCGTGCGGAACGCGTCCAGCAGCGGATCCAACACCTTCACCGAGACGTGCTGCCCCAGCTCCTCCGCCGCCTGCCAGCGATCCATCGGATCCGGCGCCACCAGCGCGCGCTGGAGATCGTCGACCCCTCGCAGGTAGTGGCCCGGCTGAGCCGCCCTCACCAGGGGCTCGTCGATCCGCAGGAGGGTTCGCTCGGCGAGGGCCTTCTCCCGGCGCGCGGGGTAATCCTCGATGCGAGCGCCCAGCGGGTGCGCCTTCACACGCGCATCCGCCTCCTCCACCAGCCCGGAGGCGAGCAGCCCTCGCACCTCCAGATCCAGCAGCCGCGCCTTCGCCGCCTCGCGGTGCCGCCCCGCCGGGAAGTCCCGCAGGTAGGCGAAGAGCCGGGCCCCTCCCGATGCCACCGCACTCGAGAAGGCCTCGTCGTCCAGGCGTGCCTCCACCTCCAGCCGCCTCGGATCATCCGGGGCCTCCTGGAGATAGGCGCGGAGCTGCGCCGGATCCGTCGTCGCGGAGAGTTCGCGCAGCTCCGCCTCACGGAGGAGTCGCTGAGCCTCCTCGCGCTGGGCGCCATCGGGGTGATCGCTCAGGAACTGTCGCAGCGCCTCAGCCGTGCCCGCCTCCTTCGCCGCGTTGAAGCGAAGGCCCTCCAGCAGGGTCCTCGCCGCGCGCGCCTGGGCCGAGTCCGGGTGCGCCTCCAGGAAGCGCTTGTAGGCCACCACCGTGTGCAGCTTCGAGGCCTCCTCGAACTCCAGCTCGGCCAGGCGGACCTCGACGACCTCGGCCTCCTCCCCCTCCGGGTACTCGAGGAGGAAGGCCCGGTAGGCCTCCAGCGTGTCCACATCCCGGGCGCGCTGGTAGGCCCGGGGCGCAGCACCACAGCCGGTGAGCAGCAGGACGAGGGAGAGGGTTCGGAGCTGGCGCATCGCCGCAGCATTACCACCACGCCCCCTGGTGAAAAACCCGCGTCCCCGCGCCCGCTCGGCAGGGTGGGTTTTTTGACGACACAGCCGGATGAGCGGACCATCCCCCGTGGACTCGCTACAGGGAGGTTGCACGATGAGACGCGGCGTGCTGCTCGCGGGACTGATGTTGATGACGGGGTGCGCCACCGGACTGCCCATGGGAGGGTACGCGGTGGCCTCGAGCTTCCGGTACCGACCGCTGACGCCGCCGGCCGCGCCGAAGGAGCCACTGTCGGTCGCCGCCTCGCCTGCTCGGCGGAAGCAGATGCGCCCTCCCCCGCCCGAGGTGGACCGTGAGGAGGTGGTAGCCACCGCCCGCGGACTGGTGGGTGACAAGAAGGTGCGGGTGGCCGGTCGCACGTGGCCGAGCGACTGCACCGGCTTCGTGGAAGCGGTGTACGCGAAGGTCGGGGTGTCGTTCCGAGGCGCCGCGGTGCCCAGGGACAACGGGGTGACGGCCATCTACCGGTACATCCAGGCGCATGGCCGCGTGTACGAGAGCGGCAGGCCACGGCCGGGAGACCTGGTCTTCTTCCGGGAGACGTACGATCAGAACCGCGATGGGCGGAGGAATGACGGGCTGACCCACGTGGGGCTGGTGGACGAGGTGGAGGAGGATGGGACGGTGGTGGTCATCCACCGGGTGAGGCGCGGGGTGGTGCGCTACCGGATGAACCTGGCGAAACCGCACCTGCGGAGGGATCCACGTACCGGCGACGTGCTCAACGACATGCTGCGCGTCCCGGGAGTGGGACAGGCGCCCGTTCTGACCGGGCAGTTGTTCGCCTCGTACGGGACGGTGCTGCCCGAGCCCGAGAGCGTGGCGCGGCGGTAATTGCTGTGTGCTGCCTGGCGGACAGTCCCCCGGAGGACGGGGGCCTCTGGCGACTGCGCTTTTTCTGAAGCTGTCAGACAACCAGACCGGTTCGGCAGATTCGAGCCCGGCAGCCCCTTTGCGCTACGAGGAAGCCCGCGCCGTCCTCTCCCACGCCGCCCCCTGCGTGTTGCGCAGGAAGCGCCAGAAGCCCACCGCGATCGCCAGGTTCATCGTCACGAAGTAGTAGGCCACCGACGCCACCCGCCTCGCCGGCCCCTTCAGCGCCCCCCTCTTCCCCAGGTACGCCAGCCCGTAGAACAGTCCCTGCCCCACCAACGTCAGTCCATAAAAGAGACTGCCCAGCAGGAACAGGTTCACCACCAGCGCCAGCACCATCAACGCCGGCGCGCACCAGCGCAGCACCTTGTGCGACCAGAAGGCGAAGGCCCGGAAGCCCGCCCTCGGTGACAGCAGCCCCGGCACCATCCTCAGGCTCTGGAAGTTCCCCGCCGCTATCCGCGCCCTCCGCCCGAACTCCTTCCCGTAGTCCTCCGTCGTCTCCTCGTGCGCCACCGCCGCGGGCTCGTACTCCACCCGGTACCCCTGCTCGAGCAGCCGCAGCGGAATCACGAGGTCGTCCACGATCGTGGACGGCGGCAGCACCGTGAACAGCGAGCGACGGATGGCGTACAGCCCGCCGTTCGCACCCACCACCGCCCCACGCTTGCCCTCGTACAGCTTGAGCAGCGACTCGTAGGACCAGTACGCGCTCTCCTCGTACTCCGCCTTCGTCGGGTTGTAGAGCCGCAGCCGCCCGCACACCGCCCCCACCTCCGGATCCTCGAAGTGCCGCACCAGCTCGCGCACCGCCCCGGGCTCGAGCCGCGTGTTCGCGTCCGTGAGCACGACGATCTCCCCCGTCGCCCTCGGAATGCACCGGTTGAGCACCGCCGTCTTCCCGCCCCGCGGCGCCGCCGACAGCACCACCCTCTCGTCCCCACACCGCTCGACGACCTCATCCGTCCCGTCCGTCGAGCCGTCCGAGCCGATCAGCACCTCGAAGCGCTCCGCCGGATAGTCCAGCGCCAGGCTGTTGCGCAGCTTCTCCTCGATGCAGCCCGCCTCGTTGTAGGCCGCCACCACCAGGCTCACTCGTGGCAGCTCGCCCACGGCCCCTCCCCCGCCCCGACTCGCCCCCGTCCTCAGCCAGCGGACGTCGTGCAGCACCCGCGCCACGCCGTCGATGACGAACAGCACCACCGGATACAGAAAGTACGTGTGTACCAGCAGCAACGCGGCACACCAGAACACCAGCTCCGCCATCCTCCCTCCCCTCGACGCGCCCCATCGTGCCAACGCGTGCCACACAGAGGGTAAGCAAGGACCGCGCCATGACGACTCCCCTATCGGCGAGCCGTCAGGAGTGGGAACTCCCTTCCACCTGGAGCGCAATCCGCTGGCCACTCAGGGCCAGCGAGGACTACTCCCCCCGACCCATCTCCTCGGCCTGCTTGTAGAGCTGCCGGGCGAGCTCATGCTTCGGGTTGAGGGTGATGACGGTGTCCAGCAGGTTCCGCGCCGCGACCGGCTCCTTGCGCATCAGGAAGATGCGCGCCCCCAGCACGTAGGGCCGCAGGAAGGTATTGTCCTGCTCACGCACACGCTCCAGCCCCGCGGCGGCCTCGGTCACCTGGGACGGCGAGGCCGGAGCGGTGAGCACGTACTCGGCGACCACCATCGTGCTCCAGTCCTGCTGACCGGACTGGGCCAGCCGCACCGCCAGGCTGAGCGCCTCCCCCGTCCCCATCACCGCCTCCAGCACCCCGCGGGCCCTCAGACGCGCCTGGGACACCTCCTCCGACTCCTCCTCGGGCGTCTTCGCGAGCTGCTTCACCACCTGCACCGCCTCCCTGGCCAGCTCCGTGCTCCGCGTCTTGAAGGGCTCCATCTCGCCCCGCACCGCGCCCAGCTCGTCCCGCATCACGTTGACGCGACTCTGCCAGTCCGCGGGCGCCTTCGCCTCCGACAGCGAGCGGATCCGGGCCACCAACCGCTGCTCCTTCGCCTCGAGCGTGGCCGCCCGGACCCGGGTGTCATCAAGGTGCATGGCGAGCGCCATTCCCAGCTCCGCCAGGAGCTCGGGGTGCTCGGGATGCGAGGACACCATGCCGCGCAGGCTCGTGAGGACCTCCTCTCGCGAGCTCGCGTCGTCCCGCCGCAGCAGCAGGACCGCCTGCTCTCGGGCCGCCATCACCTCCGCCTGCGCCACGCCATCCCCCTTGAGGAAGGCCGGAGAGACGAGGAACGCCGTCAGGCCCAGCACCGCCACCCCCGCGAGGATCAGCAGGCCTCGACTCCCGGAGGACTCCGGCTTCCCGGCGCCCGGCCGACGCACCGCGCCAGAGCCGGGCCGCCGGACCTGGGCGCCACTGCCACTGCTGCCCTCCGTCGCCGCCGCGAGCAGCTCCGGAGGCAGCTCGAGAGGCTTGCGCACCGCCGTCAGGGGCGCACTCTCGGAAGATGCGGGGACGCCCGGCTCCAGCGAGCCCGACAGCGAGATCTCCCCTTCCCCCATGGGCTCCTCATCCGGGAGCTCGATGGGCGTCGTCGCCGCCACGCCGACGGGAGCGGGCTCGGCCACGCTCCCGCGCCGAGGCATCGGATTGGCGGGCATCGGACCCGCCACCGCCGCCTGAACCCTGGCAGTGCCGGGCACCTGTGTCCTCCCGACCGGGGGCGTGCCCCCCCGAGTCTGGGTCGGGGGTGGCTGCGGCACCGCCCCGAAGGCCTGTGTCGCCGCCTGGGGTGGCGGGCGGACCCCCTGCGGCCTCGCCACGGGGGCCACGGGCGGCACCTGCGGCACTGCTCCGAAGACCTGCGTCGGCCTCGCGGGCGCACGAGTCCCCGGCTGCGCGGCCACCGGCACCACGGGCGGCACGGCCCCGAAGGCCTGCGTCGTCGCCCTCGCGGGCGGGCGAGCCCCCTGCGGAGGGGCCGCGGGCGGAACCTGCGGCACCGCCCCGAAGACCTGGGTCACCTTCGGCAGCCCCCCGGGACGAACCGGCTTCTTCTCCTCGGGAGGAGCGACGGGCACTGGCATCCCGAAGACCTGCGTCGTCTCCTCCACCGCCACGGGAGCAGCGATGAAGACATGACTGCAGCGGGTGCATTGGACCGGCACTCCCCCGGGCGGAAGCAGCCGGGGGTCGAGCGCATACTCCATGGAGCACTGGGGGCAGGCGATATGCACGCTCGGTGCTTACCACACGCATCAGGGCGATGGCGCTTGTCGAAGCTCCATTGTTGCTCGAAGGGTCTCCAACCGGGTAGCCCCGACCCCGGGCACGGCATCCACCTCCGCCCAGGAGCGGAAGGGACCCTGGATTTCCCGGGCCTCGACGAGGCGTCTGGCGAGCGAACGGCCCACTCCCGGCACTCCGGCCAGCTCGGCCTCGGTCACGGTGTTCAGTTCCAGCTTCCGTCCCAGCGCCAGACGCCAGGCGGCCGGCGGGGGGGCGCCTTCACCGCAGACCGCCACCCCCTCCACGACATGCACCGCCTCGGGCGCACAGTCCAGCGCGGGCTCGGAGGCCGGCCACCACACGCGCGCCAGCACGCCCAGCCCGAGCACCCCCAGCGCCGCCACCCCCAGCGCGCCGGTGCGGTTCACCGCTCAGCCCTCCACGGGAGGCTGATCCAGCCCGAACGCCGTGTGCAGCGCCCGCACCGCCAGCTCCGTGTACTTGGCGTGGATGAGGCAGGAGACCTTGATCTCCGAGGTGGCGATGAGCTGGATGTTGATGCCCTCGCCGGAGAGCACCTGGAACATCTTCGCCGCCACGCCCGAGTGGTTGCGCATGCCCACGCCCACGATGGAGACCTTGGATACCTCGACGTCCGTCTCCACCGCGCCGGCGTTGATCTCCTTCGCCACCCGCTCCACCAGCTCACGCGCATGGGGCAGATCCGTCTTGCCCACCGTGAAGGTCAGATCCGTCCGCCCCTGGTGCGAGGCCGTCTGGACGATCAGATCCACCCCGATGTTCCGCTCGCTCAGCGCGCCGAAGATCTTCGCCGCCACGCCCGGAGTATCCGGCACGCCGTTGATGTCGATCTTCGCCTCGTTCTTGTCATAGGCAATGCCGCTGACCAGCACATTCTCCATCGACTTGTCCTCCTCGCACACCAGCGTGCCGGGATCGTCCGTGAAGGAGGACTTCACCCACAGTGGCACCTTGTACTTCATCGCGAACTCGACCGAGCGGATCTGCAGCACCTTGGCGCCCAGGCTGGCCAGCTCCAGCATCTCCTCGTAGGAGATGCGATCGAGCTTACGCGCCGCCGGGCACACGTTGGGGTCGGTGGTGTAGACGCCGTTGACGTCGGTGTAGATCTCACAGGCGTCGGCCTTGAGAGCGACGGCCAGGGCCACCCCGGTGGTGTCCGAGCCCCCGCGTCCCAGGGTGGTGATGTTGCCCTGCTCGTCCTGGCCCTGGAAGCCGGCCACCACCACGATGTGCTTCTGCTTCAGCGCTTCGACGATGCGCTCGGCGTCGATGTGCTTGATGCGGGCCTTGGAGAAGGTGCTGTCGGTGGTGATCCGCACCTGGTGGCCCAGGAAGCTGGTGGCCTTGCCCCCCTGAGCCTGGATGGCCAGGGCCAGGAGGCCGATGGACACCTGCTCGCCGGTGGCCAGCACCACGTCCTGCTCGCGCTCACTCGGCCGGTCGGAAATCTGGGAGACGAGCTTCAACAGGCGGTTGGTCTCCCCGGACATGGCCGAGACGACGACCACCACATCGTGCCCCGCGGCCTGGGCCGCGATGCTGCGGCGCGCCACGTTCTTGATGCGGTCGACGTCGCCGACCGATGTGCCGCCATACTTTTGGACGATCAGTGCCACGCTGGCTAGCTCCTCCCTCGGAAACGGCGCGGCAAGCTAGTGACGAGTCACCCCGCTGTCAAAAGCTCTCGGAAGGGACACGCTGCGCACCGCCGGCTGTTGAGCTAGGGTGCGCGCCCCGCGGTCCCCGTTTCATGGAGCCCCCACACATGTCCCGTCCCCGCCTTCTCATCGATGGTGAAACCCTCCGGCTGGAGGAGATCCTCCAGGTCGCCCGCAACGAGGTGACGGTCGAGCTTGCCCCCGAGGCCGAAGCCCGCGTCCGCGCAGCAAGAACGCTGGTGGATGACGTCGCCGCCGGGGATGCCCCCACCTACGGCATCAACACCGGCTTCGGCACGCTGGCGGAGGTGCGCATCGACAAGAAGGATCTGCGCGAGCTGCAGCGCAACCTCATCCTCTCCCACGCCGCCGGAGTGGGCACCCCCCTCCCCCTCCCGGAGGCCCGCGCCCTGCTCCTCCTGCGCTGCAACGTCCTGGCGAAGGGCTTCTCCGGCATCCGCCCGGAGACGCTGAAGCTGGCCCTGGACATGCTGGAGCGAGACGTGGTGCCCGTGGTGCCCGAGCGCGGCAGCGTGGGGGCCTCGGGAGACCTGGCCCCCCTGGCGCACCTGGCGCTGGTGCTGATCGGCGAGGGAGAGGCCTTCTACCAGGGCCAGCGCATGCCGGCCGCCCAGGCCCTGGAGCGAGCGGGGTTGAAGCCCGTGATCCTCGAGGCCAAGGAGGGCCTGGCACTCGTCAATGGCACCCAGGCCATGTGCGCCGTGGGAACCCTGCTCCAGCTCCGCGCGGAGACGCTGGCCAACCTGGCCGACCTCGCCGGTGCCATGACGCTGGAGGGCCTGCTCGGCAGCCACAAGCCGTTCATCCCCGAGATTCATGACGTCCGTCCCCACGCGGGCCAGAAGGACTGCGCCGCCCACCTGCGCCGTCTGCTCGCCGGCAGCGAGCTGGTGGAGACGCACGTGAACTGCCCCAAGGTGCAGGATCCCTATTCCCTGCGCTGCATGCCCCAGGTACACGGAGCCGCGCGCGAGGGCCTGGCCTTCTCCCGACGGATTCTGGAGGTGGAGATCAACAGCGCCACCGACAACCCGCTGGTGTTCCCTCAAAGTGGGCGGATCGTCTCGGGGGGCAACTTCCACGGGCAGCCGATCTCCCTGGCGCTGGACGTGGTGGCGATGACCCTCACCCAGCTCTCCTCCATCAGCGAGCGGCGGGTGGAGCAGCTCGTCAACCCCGCGCTCTCGAACCTGCCGCCCTTCCTGGCGAAGAACTCGGGGCTGAACTCGGGCTTCATGATCGCCCAGGTGACCAGCGCGGCCCTGGTGGCCGAGTCCCGGGTGCTCAGCCACCCCGCCTCCGTGGACTCCATCCCCTCCTCCGCGGGCCGGGAGGACCACGTCTCCATGGGCATGACCGCCGCCCTCAAGGGCCGTCAGGTCTCCGACTTCACCCGGACGTGCCTGGCCATCGAAATCCTGGTGGCGAGCCAGGCGCTGGACTACCGGCTGCCCACCAAGGCCGGCCGCGGGCCTCGGGCCGCGCACGAGCTGGTGCGCAGCCGCGTGCCGACGATGGAGAAGGACCGGGAGATCCACCGCGACATCGAAGCCGTGTGCGAGCTGATCGACTCCGGCGAGCTGCTGGAAGTGGTGCGCTCGGCGACGGCATAAGGCTCGACGAAGCTGAGGGTTGGCTCGCTCGCCCCCTGGGCAGCGGGCCAGCCATGCACGAGTGCGGGATGGGACCATACCACCCGGGAGGTACAGACAGAGCACCACCGGGGCACTACGGGGAGCAGACCACCCCTGGATGGATGTTCCGATGAACCTCAACTCGCGCGAGAAGACACTCACACTCGAGCTGGTGGACGCACTCGCCAGCTCTCTCGAACTCCCGGAAACGCTGAGCCGCGTCCTGACAATGATGCCCCGGCTCATCCCGGCGGACCATGTGGCGATATGCATGTCCAGGCCGGGCCAACCAGGTGGATACGAGTGGATGGTGACGGGAGCACCAACCACACTCTTCGCCCACTACCAGGAGCTGGCCCCGGAAGACTTCGTGCGCGACGCGGTGGTGCGCAGGCGCAACGTGGCGCTGCGGGACTCGGAGATGTTGCCGCGCAGGGAGCTGAAGCGCAGCCCGCTCTATCTGCGCTGCCGTGAGCTTGGCCTTCCGCTGGAGCACGTCATGGCGGTACTGCTGGACGTGAACCTGGACTGGCACTGCGGCCTCACTCTGTACCGCGAGCGACCCCAGCCCTTCTCCGACCGCAACCGGGCGCTCCTCCAACATCTGGTGCCCCTCGTGACACGAAGGATCCGTGACTGCCGGATGTTCGGTGAGCTCACCGCCCGTGACCAGATTCTGGATGCACTCTTCCTCCAGGACGCCGCGGTCATCGTGCTGGCCCCTCCCTCCAGGGAGATGATGCGCACGGCTCGCGCCACCTCGCTGCTCGAGAAGTGGTTCCCCTCGTCCGAACGCGGCCCCTCGAACCTTCCCAAGACATTGGAGGAACGTCTGGCCTGGGTGGTGACCAGAGAGGAGGAAGCAGGCTTCGGTCCGGACATGTGGGTACATCCAGGCGAGAAGCAGAACCTGAGAGCCACGTTCGTCCGGCTGCCACCACAGGGAGGCAAGAGCCCATGGGCGCTGGTGCTCCAGGAGTTCTCGCACGCCATTCCCCTCCCCGCCGACATGCGCCGGCAGATATCCACGCGACAAGCCGAGATCGTCGAATGTGTGCTCAGCAACTGGGACAACGAGTTCATCGCCGCGGAACTCGGCCTCACCCCGAATACGGTGAAGACTCACCTGCGCAACATCTTTCCGAAGCTGGGCGTGGAAAACCGGACCGACCTCATGTACCAGGCAGCCTGGTATCGGAAGCCCCTATGAATGATGCGAGAGGACTCGCCCCCCCTGAGTCCCGAGTCCTCCCGCGGTAGCGAGGGGAAGCGCCCTCAGGGCTGTTTCTGCAGTTGCACCGTCATCGCGGTCATCCCTCCCGACGCACCAATGGTCACCTTGCCAGCGATGAGGTGCTCCTCGGTGAAACGGAAACCGAGCGCGCCCGTGATGGTATCGTCGCTGGTGAGGTCGCTGTCCCACAGTTGGAACACCCATGGCTCCGCCATCAACTGACCCGCCTTCGCGGTGCATCCTCCAGAACTCCAGGTCGGATTGTAGCTCTCCACCTCGGAAGTGGATACGGAGTAGGAGGAGCCCGGACATTGCATCAAGACGAAGACGTCCGGCGCGGATCCATCACCATCCCAGGAGGTCCCATTGTTGCTGGAGGCGATCTGCGCCGAGACGGGCTGGACGCGCCAGACGCTGTTCGGGTCCACGCCACACGCTTGATCCGTCTTGCACACCTGGGCTGAACTACAGGCCATGCATGTGGCTCCCGACTTGCCACAGGCGGAGGCAGTATTGCCCGTCTGGCAGACATTGTTGAAGCAACATCCCGAGCAATTCGAGGCGCCGCACTTCTGCGTGGTGTCGGTGTTTCCGCCCGTATTTCCACCACCTGGGATGTCGTCATCGTCTCCGCCACAACCGACAAACGTCAACAGCGAAGCCACAACCACCACAAAAAACATTCTCATATAGTATTGATGACCCGATGAGGTTTCAGGCGCGGCTCTTCGGTGAACGCGAACCTGCGTGAAGAAGAGACGATACCGGGACTGGCCCATTCCGCCCCGAGACACACTGGCCGGGACCAGTGTTCGATGCGGAGGATGTTCCGAAGAGATGATGTTGTCTGTACCACCCAGGTGGTATTCGCCCCCTCACCCCACGGAGAAGAAGCCGGTGTAGAGCTCGCGCGTGATGCGCGCCGATAGCAGCAGGGCGGACTGCTCGTCTCGATCCACCAGCGAGCGCAGCACCGAGATCAGCTCGACCACATGGTCTCCGTCCGCGTTCCCATGCCCACGCAGGAAGGTGACGGCCTTGTGGATGTTCGGAATGGTGTTGGCCGCGAGCAGGCGCTCCACGCTCCTGCTTGCGCGTTGCACGGATAGGTACTCCAACACGAAGGCCGTGCCGAGAAACGCCGTGGGCACACCCGAGCGCGTGGTGAAGCGGTTCCAGGCCACGTAGGCGTCGACCGCAGGGCTGCGCTCCACACGCTCCACACGCTCAGCCACCCACCCCAGGTTCCTCAGATCCACCAGAAGCCACCGCTCATGCCCACCTTCTTCCGCGGACTTCCTCAGGAGCAGATCCGCCAGCACGGGACTCCGGCCCAGACGCTTCATCCGGCGGCCAGCTTCCGCCAGGAGCGGAGTGGTCCACCGTACGTAGTGGTACGTCCGCACCAGATAACGAGCATAGTCATCCGCGTCGAGGCTCCCGTCGAAGAGACGCTGGAAGAAGGGATGCGCGTCCAGTTCCTCTACGAGGGCGCGCGCCT
>QKJM01000051.1 GCA_003249315.1 Archangium sp. | reverse complement strand
GGCCGAGCGCCAGCGCGAAGCCACCGTGGTAGCTGAACAGATCCAACGCCTCGCCACGGGCCAGCTCGCCCGCGCGCAGGTGGTTGTCCACCTGGTCCAGGAAGGCGCCCGTCTTCATGTCCCCCAGCAGGTCCACCTCGAAGGCGCTCTCCCCCTCGTGGTAGGTGAAGCGGGCCGAGCCCTCGCCGTGCAGCAGCCGCACCTCTCGTGACAAGCCCTCGAAGTCGCGTCCCGAGGCGTCGTCCCGGCACACCACGTGCGTGGCCCCGGTGAGCTCGGCCAGCGCGCGCGCCACCCACTCCTTGCGCGCGTCCATGCCCTCGGAGAGCGTCTGGACGGAGAGCCCCTGCCCGTAGCGGTCCACGAAGAGGCCGGGCAGCAGATCCGCCTCCCCATGCACCAGCCGCAAGCCGTCCCGTCGCCCCAGCGGCGCGCGCCGGGCCAGCGACAGCTCCAACCGGCGGCGCAGGAAGGCCTCGTCCACCGGCTCCTCCCCGGACCCCTTGCGCGTGAGAAGCCGCAGCGCCAGCGGCGAGCGCCGGGCGTAGAAGGCCTGGCCCACGGGGTTGCCCTGGGGATCCACCACCGCCACCACCGCGCCGGGCTCCTGCGTGGAGGGGGCCTCCAGCAGCTCGGTGCGGTACACCCAGGGGTGACCGCGGCGCAGGGCCTTGGCGCCCTTGAGACTCACTCGGGCGGTGGGAAGAGAAGAACGGGCCATCGGGGTGCTCACTCCAGGCCGCGTGCGGCCAGTTCGTAGTCGTCCTCGCCCCTCAGGTGCCCCACCTCATGGAGGAGCGTCACCTTGATCTGCTCCCGGAGCTCCTCCCGGGTGCGGACCGCGCGAGCGAGGTTGCGGCGGTAGAGAACCACCGAGCGGCAGGGCTGCTCCAGCCCGTCACAGGGCTCTCCCTGCGACGGCCCCCGGAAGAGGCCGAGGATGGCGGGAGAAAGAGGCGGCTCGCCGGAGAGCAGATCCTCGTCCTCCGGAAGCTCCTCGGCGCGCACCGGCACGCCCTGCAGATCGCGCCGCATGTCCTCGGGCAGAGCCTCCACCGCGAGGACCACCTCCTCACGGAACTCGGCCTCGGAGGGCAGCGGGGGCACGGGGAAGTCCTCCGGCGAGAGGGCACGCGCCTTGTCGAAGTGCTCCTGGGCCTCCTCCCAGAGCCCCTCGCGCTCCAGCAACAGCCCGAGGTGGTGGTGTGCGTGTGCCCCGCGCTGCGGATCCTCCAGCAGCTCGGAGAAGGCCACCCGGGCCTCCTGGAAGCGGCACAGCTCGAAGAGGGCCAGGGCACGCTCGTAGAGGGCCTCGCGGTTTCCGGGCTCGTACTTGAGCACGAGCGTAGCGCGTGCCAGGGCGTCCCCGGACTGCCCCAGATCATTCAGCGCCATGGAGGCCACCAGGGCGAAGCGAGGAAGCCACTCCTCCGACCCGGTGGACGAGGCCAGTCCGCGCTCGGCGTAGAGGGCGCCCAGCTCGTCGTGCTCGCGGCTGGAGGGCAGTTGCACGGCGAAGAGGTGCGCCGCCCCCAGCAGTGCCTCCGGATTGCCCGGCTCCACCGCCAGCGCACGGGCATAGGCGAGCTGCGCCTCCGCCATCCTCCCCAGGGCGGCCAGGGCCTCCCCCCGCGCGGCGTGGGCAGCAGCCTCATCCGGGTAGAAGGCCGAGGCCTGGGCGGCGCAGGAGAGGGCCTCCGGGAAGCGCCCCTCGTCGAGGTAGCGCAGCGCCGCCTCCAGCGGTGGAGCCCCCTCCGAGACGCAGGGGGAGAGCGGCTGGGGCGCCAGCACGGCGGCGGCGCCTTCGGGAGTGGGGGAAGGAGCCACGGCGACGGCGCCAGCATCGGAGACGGCCCGCTCGGACGAGGAGGACGTCCGCTGACAAGCGCCGAGGACGAGAAGACAGAGGGCGAACGAACTGCGCCGGAACATGGGGAGCGCAGGGTACGGCATCACCCCCCGGCACGGGAAGGAGTCAGGTGCCCGCGGGGCTCGACTCTCCCTCCCCACGGGGGCCATCCACCTGAGCTAGGGTGGGCGTCATGAGAGAGCTCATCCTCGCTTCCACCTCCAGCGCCCGCCGGGCCCTGATGGACGGCCTGGGCCTCCCCTACCGCGCCGAGGCCCCCGGCGTGGAGGAGGACGTCTCCCCTACCCTGTCCGCCCGCGAAGCGGTGCGGGAGCTGGCGACACGCAAGGCCCGGGCCGTCCAGGCCCGCCACCCTGGCGCCTGGGTACTGGGGGCGGACCAGTTGGTGGAGGTGGAAGGCCAGGTGCTCTCCAAGCCCCCCACCCGGGAAGTCGCGCGTCAGCAGCTCGGCCGGCTGCTGGGACGCACCCATGAGATTTGTACCGGTGTCTGCCTGCTGGGCCCGGACAGCCACGTCGCCAGCGAGGTGGAGGTGTCCCGCCTCACCTTCTACCCGCTGGAGGCCGAGGAGTTGGAGCGCTACCTGCGACTCGACGAGTGGCAGGGCTGTGCGGGCAGCTACCGGATAGAGGGCGCCGGCCAGGCCCTCCTCCAACGCCTCGAGGGAGACCGCACCAACGTGCAGGGACTGCCCATGCTGACGGTGGTGCGGCTGCTGCGCGAGGCGGGCTTCCGCTTCTTCGAGCCAGACGACTCCTGAAACGCGGGAGGCCCGCCCCCTGCCACGGGAACGGGCCTCGACGCGCTCACGCGCGACGCCTCCCTACAGCTCGGAGGGGATGCACGCCTCCTCGCCGCCGTCGGTCCCATCATGCCGGCACGCGTGCAGGCTGCGCGAGACGGGCAGCTCGTAGATGTACTGCAGCACGTCCATGTCGGAGGACACCTGCACCTCGGTGGCCTGCGACTTGCCGGGCTCGACGAGCAGGGTGCTGTACTTCACCTTACCCGTCTTGGACAGCTGGATGGCGGTGGCCGGCTCGGGCGGCGGCGCCAGCACCGAGCGGTCCTGGTAGCGCACGTACGCATTCGTGTCCTTGAAACCCGAGGCGCAGTTGGGGGCACCGGTGATGTAGTCCCCCTGGTGGATGCGGGCCCGGTTGCCGCCCGCGCTCGCGCACGCTCCTCCGGAGTTGGGCGCCGGGTACATCGAGTTCCACAGCGCGCAGCTCGCCAGCACCGCCGAGCCGCTGGCCGTCCGATGCTCCAAGGCCTCGTACTCGTAGAACCAGCCGTCGTCGTCCGCACCGGACGTCAGCTTGGTGCCGCACGTCGCGCCCGAGGCGCAGTGGCAGGCGCCACCCACGTCGCACTCCACGTTGGACACGTCGACCAGGCTCCCGGTGCCCGACGCCCCACCGGTGTCCGTCAGCCGCCGCGAGTCATACTGCTTCGCCTGGTTGGACGAACCCGCCGTGGGGTTCTCATCGAAGACGCGGTCCTCCCTGCCGCCGTAGACCCACATGCCGAAGAAGCGATCCTTGCCCAGCTTGCTCAGCGTGGTGCTGGACGGCTGGATGTCCAGGTCGCTCATGTTGAGGGTGTTGCCCTCGTCGACGATGCGGCAGTCGAAGACACCATAGGAGTCCTGGCCGCACTGCACCCGCGTACGGGCGAACTCGTAGGAGATGTTGCCTCCACCACTGGGCTTGGGGCAGCTATTCACCCGCCGCTCCTCGAACTCGGCCTTGACGAAGTCCAGGTTGCCAGGAGAGCCGCAGGCGTTGCTCGGCGCTGTGCCACTCCAGGGCGTGAAGCGAGCCGAGTGGAACTCCTGCTCCTCCCACTCGCTGCGCATGCTCGTGTACTGAGAGGAACCTCGCGTCAGCTTGTAGCGCACCTGCGTCTGATCGCACCCCAGCTTGGAGCACATCTGCGGGTTGTCGAAGCGGCAGACCCCCGCCCCCTCCTCGATGAGGGAGTAGCGGTTGCCGGTGCCCACGAAGGCACGCAGCGCGTTGTTCTCCGGCTGCACGGCCAGCGAGGTCAGGTAGTAGAAGGGCGAGCGCTTGAGGACGCTGTCCTGATTCGACGCGCTCACGCCGTCCCTGTCCATGGCGAAGGCGCGCCCACCACTCCAGTTGGTGACGAGCCCGGTGCCCGGATCCCTCTCGCCCGGCTCGAAGAAGCGCAGCGTCCAGAGCTGGCCCGCGAGATCCCCCACCACCGCGGTGTCGAAGAAGCCGTCGAAGGTGGGGTTCAAATTGGCGCCGTAGTCCGCCATGGCCACCGGCGCGACGATGCCCTGCGTCATGTTCCGGCGCGGCTCATCGGCATTGCCGCTGGCGTTCTCCTCGAACTCCCACTTCCACAGCAGGTTGTCCTTGCGGTTGCCCACCTTGCCGTTCCAGACGTCCACCATGTAGACGCCGCGGCCCTTCTCCCCACCCGGAGACCAGCCACCCGAGAGCATGGCCACCCAGCGCTCGCTGGTGTTCTCCTCGTAGCGCAACACGTTCGGCTCCGTACCGGAGGCCTTCAGCAGCACCGGCCCGATGGGCGGCGGCTTGGGACTGAGGCTGAAGAGCGTCTTGCCAAAGTACTGCGCCTCGTCGGAGCACGGCTGGGGGAACATCCACCGGAAGCCCGGCCGATCCTTCGCAGCTCCCGCCGTCTCGCCCACGATGTCCCAGAGCATCTCCAGCGCGAAGTAGTGCGTACCGCCACGGCCCTCGGCCACCACCACCACCGTGCGGAACTCGTCCGTGCTCTTCCTTCCGTCCCCGTTCATGTCCGCCCAGATGTCGCGGACCATGATGTCGCCATCCACGTAATAGGCGTGGCCCTCGATCATGTCCTGCAGCCGAGGCAGCAGGTCCGGCGGGATGAAGGCCCACCGCTCCCGGCCTCCGTTGGCCGCGTTGCTCGGGTAGCTGATCTCACACGTCGTGGAGCTCTCCGACGCCAGCCCGTCGCTGATGGCGTGCAGCATGCCGTCGTTGGCGCCCACCAGGATGAGCCGCTCCCGCTTGCGATGGATGAAGTGATAGGCGTCGTAGGCGTCACGCGGCTTGAGGTCCGAGACGTTGCAGGCGGCCGGCAGGTCCGCCCGCATCTCCAGCGGAGTGGGCGCCACGCCGAGCTGCGAGCTGTAGAGCGTGCGCACGCACTGGTTGCTGATGCCCAGATCGCACAGGAACTTGTCCACCGGCGGATCCACCACCGTCGGAGACGAGTGGAAGATGTCGCCCAGCACCGACACCCGGGTCTCCGTGCGGTTGTTGTCCTGATCCTCGTCGAACAGATCCTGCCCGCGCACGTACTGGATGACCAACGCCGCGCACAGCCGATCCAACGCCGACTGGGAGGTGGGGCTGGAGGGCAGCCCGCTCAGCCCCGCGGCAATCATCAGCGACGCCGCCTGATCCACGGTCTGCTTCATCCGATTCACCAGCAGGCCGGGGAGGATGGACGTACCGGACACGGAGGGACACAGCGGCGCCCCACCCACCGACAGGTACTGCTGCAGCACGTCGATCTTCGAGAGGTGGAACTCGATGAGGCTGTCCGCCTCCGTCAGCGCGCCATCCTTCACACCGGAGCCGCCTCCGGCCTGCCCGTTGTCCGTCACCGTCCAGATCTTCCGAGCCGAGTGCCCCGTTTGACGCAGCTTATCGTTCGCCTCCCAGAAGGGCTCCGCCTTGTCTCCGAAGGACGGGCCACCATTGCTCCCTCCAGTGGTGGACAGCACCTTGCGGTACTCGTTGTCGCTGTCCTCCGCGACGATGTCGCCATCCCTGTCGGTGAGGAAGATGTCGCTCTTGTCGCCGTCGCCATTGCGATCGGCGTTCTCCACGAACTCGTTGAACTGCTCGTACCGGTAGAGCTTGCCCGTCCAGGGCTTGTCCTTCGCGGGCAGCATGCGCGGAACGACCGCCGTCAGCGACGAGCCCTGCGTCTGCAGGTTGTTGATGGCCGCCGAGGAGAAGGAGGTGTTGCGGGCGTTGATGTCGTCGAGGATCTCCAGCATCACCCGCTTGAGCTCGCTGGTGCTCCGGGCCGGGTAGAACCGGCCTCCGCCCAGGCGCGCCGTCTCCTGCAGAAGCTTGCTGTCCGTCACGTCCTCGGAGAAGCCGATGGTGTAGGTGGCAACGCGCTGCTGGCCGTCCATGTCCAGCCGCAGATCCTTCTCCCACAGGAACTTGGCGACCTTGTGCAAGTTGCTGGTGGAGCAGCCCGAACAGGGGATGTCGGCGTCGCGGATGTCGTCCGGGAGGGTGATGACCCGCCCCTCATCGTACGGCTCGCCGTCCGTCAGCAGGATGATGGCGTTGAAGCCGCACTCGAAGCAGACGCCCTCCTCCTCGTTGAAGTCATTGCTCGTCGGGTGGGCGCCGAAGATCGACGAGAAGGCGGAGGGCGACTTGGACTGGAAGTAGTAGCCCGCAGCGTAGAGCGAGTCCGCCAGCGGCGTGTTGCACGAGCCCCACCCCAGACCGTTGCTGTTGCTTCCGTTGACGTTGGTGAGCTTGTTGAGCACCGAGTTGCGGTTGTTCTCCACCGCGCTGTGATCCAACGGGTAGGACTTGGCGCAGGTGGGCCCCATGCCCTCCAGGAGGCAGAGGCACTCGAAGTTCTCGTTGGTGCCGTTCGACTTCTTCTTGGGACCCCAGCACGTCTGCTGGCTCTCCGTCTGGAAGCCCATCACCCCGAAGCGCGCCTCGCGTAGGTCGCGGACGACGTCGGCCAGCACCTTGACGGCGCCGGAGT
>QKJM01000779.1 GCA_003249315.1 Archangium sp. | reverse complement strand
GAAGGCGGCCGCGAAGAAGGCACCGGCGAAGAAGGCACCGGCGAAGAAGGCGGCCGCGAAGAAGGTGGCCACGAAGAAGGCGCCGGCGAAGAAGGCGGCCGCGAAGAAGGCACCGGCGAAGAAGGCGGCCGCGAAGAAGGCGCCGGCGAAGAAGGCGCCGGCGAAGAAGGTGGCAGCGAAGAAGGCGGCCGCGAAGAAGGCGCCGGCGAAGCGTGCCTCCACGCGCGGGTCTGCGAGCGCGAGGCGTTCGGCTCCGGCTCGTTCTCGTCGCCGTTGAGCCCGGTTTCCCCCTCTCCCTCCGTGTGAGAGGGAGGGGGCTCAGTGCCTCGGTTCGGGAGGTTCTGAGGAGGGGGGGCGCGGGAGGCGAGGGTCCTCGGGGGCGTGGACGATGCGCATGGCGTCGGACTCCCGGGAGCGCCACTCCTCGTTCAGCTTCCTCAGCCGGTCCTGTAGCAGCACCTGGATGGCTCCGGCCACGGGCAGGGCCAGCAGCGCGCCCAGGATGCCCGCCAGGCTCGTGCCCAGCAGCATCACCAGGGCGATGAGCAGCGGGTTCATCTTCAGCGTCTGTCGTTGGATGAGCGGCTGCAGGAGGTGTCCTTCCACCTGCTGGTACGCCAGGAACACTCCCAGCGAGATGATTCCCGCCTTCAGCCCCGCCGAGGCGAAGGTCGTCCCCACCACCAGCACCGCTCCCAGCGCCGCCCCCACGAAGGGAACGAGCCCCAGCATCGCCATGGCCAGCCCCAGGGGCAGGAAGTAGGGCACGCCCAGCAACAGCAGGGTCACCGTCGTCACCGCCCCTCCGATGAACGAGACGAGCAACGTCCCCACCAGGTAGCGGCCCACCGCGCTGTGCATCCTGTGCGCCAGCTTCTTCCAGTTCTCGCGGCGCGACGGCTCCACCCACAGCAGAGCCTTGTCGAACAGCTCCTTGCCGAACAGCAGGAAGAAGAGGGTCAGTACGGCGATCGTCACCATCCCCGCCACCTGCTGCAGGATGTTCGTCACCACTCCGAGCACCGGCCCCGGCGTCACCGGTATCCGCTCGCGCAGCTCCGTCGAGATGCGGTCGATCAGGTCATAGCGCTCGTCCAGGCGCTCCACCCACGGCTGGTTCTGGAACTGCTCGATGTAGGCGGGAACCGCCTGTACCAGTGCGCGGCCCTGCTCGATGAGCATCGGCACCAGCGTCATCACCAGGGCGGTTACCAATCCCAGCCCCAGCAGGAAGACCGCCGCCACCGCCATGCTCCGGTGGGCGCCCTGCCGCTCCAGCCAGCGCACCACAGGGTGGGCCGCCAGCGCCAGGAACAGCGCCACCAGCATCCACGAGAGGATCGTCCAGGCCTGCGTCAGCAGCCACAGCAGGGCCACCAGCGCCATCACGTTGGCGGCCACCGTCCAGACCGTCCGGGGTGTCACCTGCGAGCGCGGGTGTGTCCGGAGGGCCAAAGGACCATCCCTCCTATGTGGGCAGGTCGGTCGGTCGCACGGGCCGCAGCGGCTCGTTCGGCCGGGCTGTCAGCTCCGGTTCCTCCGGCTCCTCCTCGCCCCTTCGGAACTCCTGGATCTGGTCCGGCAGGATGTCCCGGAAGTCCGGCTCCTCCTCCATGGGCGGGGTGGCGGACAGCTCCTGGTCCGTCATGTTGATGTGCTCTTCTCCAGTGATGGGGTCTCGGATGCGCAGCGATTCGGACTCGCCCACCTCTTCCGCGCCGAGCTTCTTGAACCGCATGGTGCCTCCTCTCGAGGTTCGCGGGCATGCTGGGGCCGCCCTCTTCTGATGTAACGGTGCGAACCGTGAGGACTCCTCGCAACGCATCGGGCCTGGTCGCCCGGCGACCGCTTCAGCGCAGCGGTGGGGGGGTCCGGCCGGTCGGGTAGCGAGGCTCCGCGCCGGTGAGCACCATGCCCAGCGCGAGCACCCGCGAGAGCATCTCGCGCAAGGCGTAGCGCCGGGTGGTGGGCCGCCCCTCGTCCGCGGCCACGCCCCAGGCATCGATGCCCACCGAGTTGGCGATGTAGAGCGCCCGCGTCAGGTGGAAGCGCTGGGTGACGAGCACCGCCTCGCGCACTCCGAAGACGGTGTGGGCCCGTACGGAGCTGTCGTAGGTGGACAGCCCCGCGGAGTCCTCCTCCACCGCCGAGCGTGGCACGCCCCTCTCCAGCACGTAGCGCAGCATGGCGTGCGGCTCGTCATGGAAGCGATCCGAGTTGTCCCCGCTGAGCAGCAGGGTGCCCACCTTCCCCTCGCGGTAGAGGGCGATGGCCGTGTCCAGCCGCTGGGCCAGCACCGGCGAGGGCACCGCTCCCGGCGCCAACCCCGCTCCGTAGACGAGCGCCACTGGCTTGGGGGTCATCTGCTCCCGCGGGAGGATCCTCTCCGCGTAGCGCATCTCCACATAGGTGGAGAGGACCCACACGCCTCCCACCGCCGCCAGCCCCAGGGCCAGCACCGTCTTCACCACCACGCGCAGCGGGTGCGTCCTCTTGCCTCCTCGGCCCATGGTCCCCGGTCCGAACGCCGGAAGCCCCATTGTCGTTCCCTGGCCGCTCACTGCAAGGTGTTCCGCCGACCGCTCCTCACCCGGGTGCTCCAGCGGACGAGCCCTCCTCCCTCAGCCCGTGTCGCTCCACGGCCTCCAGCAACTGTCGCGGGTCCGCTGGCTTGCCCAGGAAGGCCGCCACCCCGTAGTTGGCCGCGTACAGGGCCCTGTCCCTCGGGTTCATCCCCGCCATGGCCGCCGAGAGGATGATGACTGGTATCTGACGCATCGCGTCATTTCCCTTGCGGGTGGTGAGGACCCGGTGGCCGTCCATCACCGGCAGGGTCATGTCGAGCACCATCACCGCCGGTCGGGGCGTCTTTCCCAGCAGTTCCAGCGCCTCCTTGCCATGGCTGGCCGCGCGGACCGTGTAGCCGTGCAGCTCCAGGTAGCTCTGCAGGGACTCGCGGATGTCGGGGTCGTCCTCGACGATGAGGACGGGGCCGCGCAGGGAGGTCATGTCGAGAAGCTCCCGCAGAGGTGTGGGTGTCTGCTCCGCAAGGCTAGGTACGCCGGGGCGGGTGTGCCACCTGGGGCTGGGGCCGGGGCGTGCCCGTCTGGACGCCGGGCTCCGGTCGGCGGGTGCTTCCTGGTGGCATGCGGCGGTTGACCGGCCGCGCTACCGCCTATATAGGGGGCCGCGTCCGGGTCCTCGCCCTGTTCCTCCGGGGCAGTGCGAGGGACCGCGTTTCCTCAGGAGCATGGTGTCCTCATGGCGTCCCTTCGCGACATCCGCAAGCGCATCCGCTCGGTGAAGAACACGCGGCAGATCACCAAGGCGATGAAGATGGTGGCCGCCGCGAAGCTCCGCAAGGCGCAGGACGCCATCATCGCCGCGCGTCCGTATGCGGGGATGTTGGATCAGATCATCTCCGACCTGGCGGCCCGCTCCGGTGGCGAGGAGCTCGCCCACCCGCTGCTCACGGCCCGCCCGGTGAAGAAGGTGGAGGTGGTGCTGCTCACCTCGGACCGTGGTCTGGCCGGTGGCTTCAACTCCAACGTCATCCGGCGCGCCAGCCGCTTCCTCTATGAGAACAGCGAGCTGGAGGTGGAGCTGGCCACCGTGGGCCGCAAGGGCCACGACTTCTTCCGCCAGCGCGGGCAGGCCATCCACAAGGACTTCGGCTTCCTCTACCAGCGGCTGGATTATCCTCACGCCGCCCAGGTGGCCGAGGAGCTGAGCGCCCGCTTCCTCAAGGGCGAGGTGGACGCCGTCTACATCGTCTACAACGAGTTCATCTCCGCCATCAGCCAGAACGTGTCCCTCACCCAGCTCCTGCCGCTGCAGACGCTGGAGGTGGGCAGTGGCACGGCGGCCGAGGCGGGCGAGGTCGGGGGTCCGGCCGCTCCTCCCGCGGGGTCGCTGGTGGACTTCAAGTACGAGCCGGATCGCCAGTCGGTGCTGGATCGTCTGGTGCCCCAGGCGGTGTCCATCAAGCTCTACCGCGCCCTGCTCGAGAGCGTGGCCAGCGAGCACGGCGCTCGGATGAGCGCCATGGACAACGCCACCAGCAACGCCACCGACATGATTGCCAGCCTCTCGCTCACCTACAACCGGACGCGGCAGGCGGTCATCACGAATGAACTGATGGAAATCGTGTCCGGCGCCGAGGCGCTGAAGTAACAAGAAACACTCGTGATTCGACAGGGTAGGGAAGACATTCCATGAGCGCTCAAGTTCCGACGGTAGGCAAGATCATCCAGGTCCTCGGTCCTGTGGTGGACGTGGAGTTCCCGCCCGGCGGGCTCCCGGAGGTATACACCGCCCTCCAGGTGACCAACCCCAGCGTCAGCAACGAGCCGGACAACCTCGTCCTCGAGGTGGCGCAGCACCTGGGTGAGAACTCGGTGCGCTGCATCGCCATGGACTCCACCGAGGGTCTGGGTCGTGGCCAGCCGGCGAAGAACACGGGCGCCCCCATCCAGGCGCCGGTGGGCCGTGGCACGCTGGGCCGCATCCTCAACGTCACCGGTGCGCCGGTGGACGAGAAGGGCCCCGTGAAGGCCACCGAGAGCTGGCCCATCCACCGCGCGCCTCCTCCGTTCACGGAGCAGGACGTGCGCGTGCAGATGTTCGAGACGGGCATCAAGGTGATCGACCTGCTGGCCCCCTACACCCGTGGTGGGAAGATCGGCCTGTTCGGCGGCGCCGGCGTGGGCAAGACGGTGCTCCTGCAGGAGCTCATCCGCAACGTGGCGGTGGAGCGCGGTGGCTTCTCGGTGTTCGCCGGCGTGGGCGAGCGCACCCGCGAGGGCAACGACCTGTATCACGAGATGCAGGACTCCAACGTCATCAAGCTCGACAACCTGGAGGAGAGCCAGGTGGTGCTGGTGTACGGCCAGATGAACGAGCCGCCCGGCGCCCGTGCCCGCGTGGCCCTCACCGCGCTGACCATCGCCGAGTACTTCCGCGACGTGGAGGGGCGTGACGTGCTCCTCTTCATCGACAACATCTTCCGCTTCACCCAGGCCGGTTCCGAGGTGTCCGCCCTCCTGGGCCGCATCCCCAGCGCGGTGGGTTACCAGCCCACGCTCGCCACGGAGATGGGCGGCCTCCAGGAGCGCATCACCTCCACCACCAAGGGCTCGGTCACCTCGGTGCAGGCCATCTACGTCCCCGCCGACGACCTGACGGACCCCGCGCCGGCCACCACCTTCGCCCACCTGGACGCGACGACGGTGCTCAACCGCGCCATCTCCGAGCTGGGTATCTACCCCGCGGTGGACCCGCTCGACTCCACCAGCCGCATCCTCGCGCCGGACGTGGTGGGCGAGGAGCACTACGCGGTGGCTCGCAAGGTGCAGGGCATCCTCCAGCGCTACAAGGAGCTGCAGGACATCATCGCCATCCTCGGTATGGACGAGCTCTCCGAGGAGGACAAGCAGGTGGTGGCGCGGGCGCGCAAGATTCAGCGCTTCCTCTCGCAGCCCTTCTTCGTGGCGCAGGTGTTCACCGGCAAGCCGGGCCGCTACGTGAAGCTGCAGGACACCATCCAGGGCTTCAAGGAGGTCGCCGAGGGTAAGCACGACGACGTCCCCGAGTCGGCCTTCTACATGGCGGGCGGCATCGACGAGGTGCTGGAGAACGCCCGTCAGATGGCGGCGGCCTAGTCGGGTCGTCCCTGTCCGGGAGTTGGTGACGTGCTGCGTTCCGTCCTCGTCCTGGTGCTGCTGGTGTCGCTCCCCTCTCTGGGGGGGGAGCGCTCCAGCCGTGTTCGGGTGAGCGCCAACGGCGTCTACAGCGTGCGCCTGACGGAGAAGGCGTCGGAGAAGTGTACGCTGGAGGTGTCGAAGGAGAGCGGTCCCGTCTGGACGCTGGACGCGTGTGTGGGGACGCCGGACGACCTGTACTTCGTGTCCGACGATGGCCGGCGGGTGTGGGTCCTCAAGCCGCTGGTGGAGAAGGGCCGCAAGCGGTCGAAGGTGAAGAAGTACCGGAAGTATCCCGCGTGGGCCAACACGGTGGTGGCGGTGCTGTATGACCGTGAGGCGGGGAAGGTGAAGGAGCGGCGGTTGCCGGAGTTCGTGGGCCGGCGGGAGCTGAGCGAGGTGCAGCAGTTGACGGGGCACCTCAAGTGGTTGGAAGGCCTGCTCGGGGTGCCGGGCAAGGGCCCGCGTCTGACGGATGCCGGGCGAATCGAGTTCGAGACGGTGGGTGGCAGGAAGACCCACGAGTTGACGTTCTGAAGCGGTAGCGAGGGAGCACGGAAGCCCATGGCCAAGCTGACGGTCGAGATTGTGACCCCCGAGAAGCGCATCCTGTCGGTGCAGGCGGACGAGGCGATTGTGCCGGGAGGCAAGGGCCTGTTCGGCGTGAGGCCGGGGCACACGCCCTTCCTGTCGCTGATGGAGCCGGGGCCGCTGACGCTGATCGATGGCGGGCGGCGCGAGCTGTACTTCGTGGCGGGCGGTTTCGTCGAGGTGGGGAACGATCGCGTGATGGTACTGGCGGACGTGGCCGAGCCGGTGGCGGGAATCGACACGGAGGCGGCGCGCCAGCGGATGAACGAGGCGGTGGAGCGTCTGCGCGGCATGTCGGCGGACGACGTGCGCTTCGACATCGAGCAGGCGACGGTGCGGTGCGAGACGGCCCGCAT
>QKJM01000046.1 GCA_003249315.1 Archangium sp. | reverse complement strand
CTCGCCCTCCAGCTCGCCGATGCGCTCCAGGTGCTGCTGGATGTTGGCGTTGAGCTCGGCCTCGCTGTGCTCGTTGCGAGAGATCGTCTCCGACAGCTCGCGCTCGAGCGAGGCGATCTTCGAGTCCCGATCCTCGACGCGCTGGGTGAGCTCGTCCTCCAGGGCATCCTTGTCCAGCCGGAGCTGATCTCGCTCGCCGGTGGTGCGAGCCAGATCCGCCTCCAGCCCGGAGATCTGCTCGTTGAGCCGCGCCTCGAGCGCCTGACGCTCCTCGTTGAGCCGCTGGATCTCCGCGTCCGCGTCGGCGCCATGCTGCTCGGCGGCGGCGGCGCGCTCCTCCAGGGCGCGCACGGTGTCGTCGCGCTCCTGCTCCGTCTGGCTCAGCTTCTCCTGGAGCGCCTGGATCTCCCCATTCAGCTCGGCGTAGCGCTGATCCCGCTCGCCGATGGTGCGGGACAGCTCGCCCTCGAGGTTCTCGATCCGCTCGCTCCGGCGCCCGAGCTCCGCCTCATGCGCCTGGACCTTGTCGGAGAGTTCCTTCTCCTTGACCTCGAACTCCAGGGTGGCGACGTTGTACTGCTTCTCGAGCTTGTCGTACTCCTCGCGGGCGTTCTCCAGCTCCGCGGCGCGGCGCGACAGCTCGTCATCCCGGTTGGAGACCTCACGGCGAAGGACGTTGATGTCCTTCTCCTTGGAGGCGACCACCTCGATGAGATCCTTCTCGGCGGAGAACTTCTGAAGGAGCAGGTCGTCCACGGCGGCGCCGTGCTCGCGCTCCTTCTGCAGCATGGACTGCTGGGCCTCGTTGAAGCGCCGCAGCAGATCATCCACCTGCATCTTCAGGCCCTGCAGCTCCACGTCCTTCTCGTGGAGGCGGTCCTCCACCGAGAGCAGCTCGCGTTCGCGGACGTTCCAGACCTCCGAGAGGCGGGCGATCTGCGCCTCGCGCACCTTGAGCTCGTCGCGCAGGAGCTGGACCTTGCCCTCGGGGGTGCCCATCAGGTCGCGCCGCGGGGGCGGACGCTTGAGCTGGCGGGACTCGGCGAGCAGCTCCGCCTTGCGGTCCGCGATGGACTGGAAGGTCCGGTCCAGGAAGGTGCGATCCTCCTCGGTGATGGCGCTGCGGCGCTCACGCTTGGGCAGCTTCGGCGGGCTGCCCGGAGGCGCGTTCTTCAGTGGCGGCGGCATGGGGGGCGGGTTGGGCGCGTTGGGATCCACGGCGTCGTCCTCTGCACTTCCGGGAGGCATGATGTCGGCGCTCATCGAGGCCAGCTCTCCCATCTCGAAGGGGATGGAGAGGTAGCCGTCCGCCGCCCCCGGGCTCTGCCGGTGCCGCTGGAGTCCTTCCTCTCCGGTGTCCGAGGACAGCAGCAGCACCCTGAGGTTGTGCCCCCACTTGCCCTTCTTGATCTGCCCGCACAGCGTGAAGCCGGATTGATCCGGTAGCTCGGCGCGGACTACCACCAGATCCGGTCGGCGCTTCTCCAGCTCACGCTGGGCCTCCGACGCGGTGGTTGCCATGGCGGTTTGATAGCCCGCGCTCTTGAGCACGGTGGCCATGCTGAGGGCGAAATCGTTCTGGCTCTCGACGATGAGGACGCGGCGCTCCATGCGGCCCTTCGGTTCTGGAAAAGTGCAATGAAAACCGGGACATCCTATTCATGCACGGCGAGGATTGGGAAGTTTCCGTGCCGCGCTTGGTTGGTTGCCTCACGCGGTTCGCTCAGGAAGCGCTCCCCCGAGACGTCCCCTGGGCCTGGGAGGAGGGAGGCGGGGGCGGCTCCTCATCACGGCCAGGGAAGTTGGTGGGGGGCGTGTGGCGCTCGAAATGTGTGCCCTCCGGCGGGCAGTAGCCATGCGCGAGCTGGGCAAGCCAGGGATTCAACTGGGAGTCGGGGGGTTGCCGCGGGAGCGCTCCGGGCACCGCCGCCTCCACCAGCTCCTCCTCCAACTCCTCGCTGCTGAGTTCCTCCAGCTCCTCCATGTGAGGGAGCGCGTAGGAAGGAGTGGGAGTAGCGTCTACCTCGTGGAGTTCTTCGGGGGCGACCTCGGCGAATTCCTCTGGTTCGACCTCGGAGAGCTCGTGGGGGGCGACTTCGGAGATCTCGTCGGGGGCGACCTCGGCGAACTCCTCCGGTTCGACTTCGGAGATCTCGTCGGGAGCGACCTCGGAGAGCTCATGGGGCTCGACCTCGGCCAGTTCGTCGGGAGCGACCTCGGCCAACTCGTCGGGAGCGACCTCGGAGAGCTCATGGGGCTCGACCTCGGCCAGCTCGTCGGGAGCGACCTCGGAGAGCTCATGGGGCTCGACTTCGGCCAGCTCGTCGGGAGGGGCTTCGGGAAGAGCGGGCTCGCGGAGGGGTAGGCCCATCACCACGGGAGGTCCGTCCAGCATCACCTCCTGTTCGGTGGGGGCGAAGTCCAGCGCCGGCGGCTCGCGGAGCGGGAGCCCCATCACCACCGGGGGCCCGTCCTGCCGGACATCCGGCTCGGTCTTGATGAGGCGGGTGTCGAGGCCGTCCTCCGTCATCGCCTGACCCAGGATGAGCGGTAGCTCCTCGCGAGGAGTGTCGGCACTGGCGGCGGGCGCCTCGGGGAGCTGAGGCGTGGGGGCCTCCGGGGCGAGGACGGGGGCTGGCTCGGGTGTTCGCTCCGGCGGGGTGAGCGCGAGGATCCGATTGGTGGGCGTGCCCGTTGGCTCCGAAGGGGAGAGGGCGGCTTCGGAGGGTAGCTCCTCCGGCAGCTCCCCCTTGCCGAGCAGCGCATCATAGATGTCCAGGAGCTGGCCGCGGATGAGGCCGGCGTCGAGCTTCTGCTCCGCGAAGGCGCGGGCCTGACGCCCGAGAGCGACTCGCTGGGGCACGTTGCGGGCCAGCTCGATGATGCGGTTGGCGAGCGCCTGGGCGTCTCCCGGAGCGTAGAAGACGGCGGCGGAAGAGGGGACGAGCTCGCGAGTCAAGGGCAGATCGGCGGCGAGCACCGGGCGGCCCGCGGCGAGGTACTCGGCCACCTTGGCGAGGGGCCCTCCCTGGACGCGGTTGTGGTCCAGGTCTTCGAGCGGCAGCACGCCCACGTCCCCGAGCGCGAGCACCTTGGCCACGTCGTCATGGCCCACGGGGGGCTGGAATTCGACGTGCTCGGCGAGGCCCAGCTCCTTGACGAGGTCCTCCAGGTTCGGCTGCCAGTCCGGGTGACGCGGGCCGATGATGCTCAGGCGCACGTCCACCTGTTGTACCGCCAGTGCGAGTCCCCGCAGCAGCCCCGGCAGCCCCTGCCACGGCACCTGGCTGCCCAGGTACACCAGCCGCATGGGTTGGCCGTCCGGCACCCCGAGGGCCTCGGGCGGATAGGACTCCAGGTTCACCGGGGCGCGCACCACCCTCACCGACTCCTGGCTCACCCCCAGCGAGTGGATGAAGCCGCGCGTCGTCGGCGAGCCCGTGAGGACCAGGTCCGCGTTCATCAGGCAGAACAGCTCCTGGCGGCGGATTCGCGAGAGGAAGCGCCGATCCCCCTCCAACTGGGGGTGCGTGTAGCGCAGCTCCTGGGAGGGGAAGCCCTGGGCCTCGTAGATGAGGCGGTAGCCGTAATCCTCCTTCTGCTCGCACAGGGCATAGCCGCCGAACGGGTCGGTGAAGTGGGCGAGCGCGTACTCCTCGCTCTCCAACTGGCGCCGCACGGCCCGCTCGAAGGCCTGGACGCGCGAGACGAGATCTCCCGTTCCCACGGGCACGCGCAGCAGCCGGGCGCCCTCGTACTTCTCGATGTGGGAGTGGTCGGGTGTCTTCGCCGACAGCACCACCACCGAGAAGCGGTCGGGCAGGGCCTTCAGGTATTCGGTCAATCGGCGCGACGAGCCCGACGGACCGGGGATGACGTCGAAGCTGCACAGCAGCAGTCTGGGCAGGTCGCTCAAGGCGGTCGTAAGGATACCCAGGCGACTCCCGGCTTGTCACCGCCCCTCGCAACCCCGGGGGGTCCAACCACCAACAGAAACCTCCAAACGTTCGTTGACCCTCCCTGCCTTGTCGACCTAAGCCCGCACCTGTCTATGGCCGACCTCAAGAGCGTCACGGTTCAGTATCTTCGGGAGCTCGCGCGCAAGCATCTGGGGCGCGGGCATAGCAAGCTCAAGACCAAGAAGGAGCTCCTCACGGCGCTCGTCCAGCGGGTGCCGGGGCTGGCGAAGCTGGCCGGGCTCGAGGAGCCGGAGAAGACCGTCACTCCAAAGCCGCCTGCTCGGAAGCTGCCCGAGGTGGACGAGGAGAGGACGCCCGTCCATCCGATCCCCCAGCCCGCGGAGGTGGTCACCTTCCCGCCCCGGCCTCGGCGAGAGCGCACCGAGCCCCAGGAGGAGCCCACCCTGTCGGCTCCGGTCGAGCCGCCGGTCCCCACCCCCGAGCCGCCAACGCCTCCCCCGGTGCAGCACGCCGCGGAGCCGCTGATGGAGGGCTTCTTCGTGGCGCGCGTGGCCGGGGAGCAGGAGCTCTGGCGACACCACCTCACCGAGAGCCAGGGTCGTCAGCCCCGCGAGGCGCTCGGCTCGCCGGACTACGACGAACGGCTCGGGGAGCTGCCGCTCGGCTACGAGGATGACGCGGTGCTGCTGCTGCCGCGCGATCCGCACACCCTCTTCCTCCTCTGGGACTTCAGCCGAATCGCCCGGGAGCGTGCCTTGGACGGGCTGGAGTCTCCGCGCGCCGTGCTGCGCGTCTATGAAGGGGACGCGCTGGTGCGGGTGGTGGACTTCGCGCTCGAGTCGCGCAGCTTCTACCTCCACGGGTTGACGGCAGGCCGGCCCTACCGGGTGGAGGCCCACTTCGTCGGCCAGGATGGTCGCTCGCGCCGCATCGGCAACTCCAATCGGGTCGTCCTGCCCCCGGCGGGTCCCTCCGAGGACACCTCGGTGCGCTTCCTCCGGATGCCTCCTCTCTCCTCCTCCAGCATGGAGGGGCAGGCCGCCACCGCTCCCACGCGCTCCGCTTCCTTCGAGGAGCGCGAGTACCTCACCTGGCGCCGCGTGGCCCTGCCGGGTAGCGAGGGCTTCCAGGACATCCCCGAGCGTTGGCGCGAGCGCCTGGGCCCGGAGGAGTCCTCGGGTCCCGGTGGACTTCCGGGCGAGGGCGCGTCCTCCCTGCCGTACCTGGAGGCCCACCGCGCCGAGGGTTCTTCCGAGCAGCACCTCTGGGCCCGTCCCCCTGGCGGGGCCTCCGAGCTGTGGAGCTCCCGCCGCGGCGGGGCCTCCGAGAATCAAGGCTGGACTTCATCGCCCTCCGGGCAGGGCCGCCAGGGGAACCCATGAGCATCGGCTCTCTCGCCATCGTTCTCCACGCCCACCTGCCCTTCGTCCGTCACCCCGAGTACGCGGACTTCCTCGAGGAGGACTGGCTCTACGAGGCCATCTCCGAGACGTACCTCCCGCTGCTGCTCGTCTTCGATCGGCTCGCCGAGGAGAAGGTCCCCTACCGGGTGACGCTGACGCTCACCCCCACGCTCGTCACCATGCTGCGCGACGAGCTGTTGATGGAGCGCTATTCCCAGCGGTTGGATCGGCTGTGCGAGCTGGGTACACGCGAGGTCCACCGCACCCGGACGGATCCCGTCTTCGGACGGCTGGCGCACTTCTACAGGGATCATTTCGAGACCCTGCGCACCGCCTTCCGCGAGCGCTACCAGAAGGATCTGGTGGGCGCCTTCCGCCGGCTGCAGGACGCGGGTTTCCTGGAGATCATCACCTGCAACGCCACCCACGGCTTCCTGCCGCTGATGCAGCAGACGCCGGAGGCGGTGCGCGCGCAGATCACCGTGGCCGCCAGCCACTACCGGCAGACCTTCGGACGTGACGCGCCGGGCATCTGGCTGGCCGAGTGCGGTTACTACCCCGGCGTGGAGAAGTTCCTGGCCGCCGAGCGCATCCGCTACTTCTTCGTGGACACCCACGGCCTGACGGACGCCGTGCCTCGTCCGCTGCATGGCCCCTTCGCCCCCATCTACACCGAGTCGGGGGTGGCCGTGTATGCACGCGATCCCGAGAGCAGCCAGCAGGTGTGGAGCTCCGAGCACGGCTACCCGGGGGATCCCGTCTACCGTGAGTTCTACCGGGACATCGGGTGGGATCTGGATCTGGACTACATCCGGCCCTTCATCCAGCCCACGGGGGAGCGCAAGAACACCGGCTTCAAGTACTACCGGATCACCGGGAAGACGCAGGACAAGCAGCCGTATGATCCCGAGGTGGCCCGAGAGCGGGTCGCCGCCCACGCGGGCAACTTCCTCTTCAACCGGGAGAAGCAGATCGAATGGCTCTCCGGTCGCATGGGGGGGCGCAAGCCGGTGGTGGTGGCCCCCTACGACGCCGAGCTCTTCGGCCACTGGTGGTTCGAGGGCCCCTGGTTCCTCGAGGCCCTCATCCGCAAGGTGGCCTTCGAGCAGGAGACCTTCCGGCTCGTCACGGCCTCGGATGACCTCGCCGAGCATCCGGAGAACCAGGTGGCGACCCCGCCCTTGAGCTCCTGGGGCTCGGGGGGCTACGCCAACATGTGGCTGGACGGCTCCAACGATTGGATCTACCGGCACCTCCTCCACTGTGCGCGGAAGATGGTGGCCCTGGCCAAGGACTACCCGGATGCCCCCCCGCTCCAGCGCCGGGCCCTCAA
>QKJM01000751.1 GCA_003249315.1 Archangium sp. | reverse complement strand
TGCTGGACCTGGCCTGGGATGGCGGCTCCCCCGAGAAGGTGGAGTGGAAGGTGGCCGATGCCGGCAGGGGCATCGTGTTCCTGAGCGGCGCCGACATCTTCTCCCACAGCCACCTCTACGTGCGGAGCGACAAGCAGGGTGCCTACCCCCGGGAGGTGGAGAAGGACTGCGACGAGTACGAATAGCGATTCGCGAGTCTCGTGGGGGCTCGGTGGGAGTTCAGAACGTCCCCGTGCCGACGAGGCCGAGGGTATGTCGCGAGGTCCCCTGGACGCCCAGGAACAGGCCGGTGAGCACCGGGCCCGTGCGCAGCGTGGCGGTGGCCGTGGCGCGGTAGCGCGCGGTCTCCCACTGGCGGCTGATGACGGCGCGTAGCCCGAGGTGTTCTCGCTGCACGTTCGTCATCAGCTCCATCCAGAGGTGCGGCTCGGCGTGGCTGGAGCGGACGCCCAGGGACAGCTCCAGCCAGGTCAGCCGGGCCCGCAGGTTCGCCCACCGTGTGTCGAGCAGGAGCCCGCCGGGTGCGCGCACGGCCGTCCCTCCCACCTCGAGCACCTCGAGGTGGTCGCCGAGCAGCGGCAGCTCCGGCAACCGGAGGCGTGCCTCCACGTTCGCGCTGGCATTCTGGAAGCGTGGCTTGGAGTGGAGTCGGACGGACGTCCGGAGGTGCCCGCCGAGCGTGGTGACGCGCAATGCCGTCGGCAGCCCGAGGCGGGACGCCTGGGGCGTGCCGAGCTGGTAGAGGAGTCCGAGCGCCACCGCGCCTCCGGTGAGCATGGCCGCCGCCCTGGGCCCAGGTAGGTCCTCGAGCATCCCGTCCAGGGCCTCGTGGAGCGGGCCTCCCGGCTCGCGCAGCCACGGGCCGAGCTCTCTCACCCTCAGGTGCCGGGTCTCGGAGCCGAGGTCCAGCAACGAGGCGAGGTGCTCTCCCGCCGGGAGATCGGCCAGGGACAGCTCCTGCGCCGGCAGTGAGAGGGCGTCCCAGGCGTCCCTCTCCTCGTGTGCCCCAGGCCGCACGAATGCCCATGCTCGTGCGCGCACCGCCAGTGAGAGGGAGGGCACCGTGAAGCCTCCCTCCAAGGCTCGTTCCGGGTCCGCGAACGCGAGGAGGAGCTCCTCGAACGCAGGGCGCTCGGGCAGCGTCGGCGAGGGAGCGAGCGGTTGGTGTACCCCGAGGCGCTCCGCGCCGGACGGGAGCGCCCAGAGCGCCACGACGATTGCCATCGCCCACGCTGATGCGTATCGGAGCACTGCGGAAAGGTGGGCAGCCCTTCCTCCGCCCGCAAGCGGATGGGTGGGTGCTCCGCTGGCTGGACGCTCTCTTGCTCTCGGGTGGGCTCGCGGGGGCAACCCGGGGTTCGAGGCACCCTCACCCCATCCCTCTCCCGGAGGGAGAGGGGGTTTCTCGCCCGGGAGGGGTCATGGGGGCGGTGAGGGGGCCGGTAGCAGCAACAGCTCCACTCTCCGGTTCCTCGCCCGCGCTTGGGGGCCCTCTTCCGATACCACCGGGTGCCAGGCCCCGTGTCCCTCTGCCACCAGCCGCTCCGGGGCCACCTTGGCCTTCGACTCCAGGTGGTGAACCACCGCCACCGCTCGCGTCGCCGACAGCTCCCAGCTCGTCATCCCCTCGGGCACCCCGTCCGTGTGGGCCCCCACTCGCACCAGGTGCCCCTCCACCATCCCCAGCCTCGCCCCTCCCCGCGTCAGCAGTTCCTCTCCCCCCGGTGTCAGTGTCGCCTTCCCCGGCTCGAAGAGCAGCCGGTCCGACAGCTCCACCCGCAGCTCCTCGGTCTCCTCCAGGAAGGCCTCTCCTCGCTGCAGCTCCCCCTTCAGCAGCTTCCGCAACTCGGCCCGCACCGCCTCGTGCCGCGCCGGCCGCGCGCCCTTCTCCTCCCGATGCACCTTCTCGTCACCCAGGCCCGCATGCTGCTCCAGCGCACGCATCCTTCGCGCCATGCTGTCCCGCAGCGCCAGCAGCTCCGCCACCCGCTCCTCGGACTCGGTCGCCTCGCGCTCGAGCTGCTCCACCCGCGCGAACTGCGCCGAGAGCGAGCTCGCCGCCAGCCACCCGCCTCCTCCCAGCAGCCCCACGGCGCCCGCCAGCAGCCACCAGGGCAGCCGCTCCCGACGGCGCCGCTTCGCCTCGTGCTCCACCCGCTTCGTCCCAGGGGTTCCTTCGCTCATGCTTGGGGCACCAAGCGTAGCCAGGGTGTCCAGGTAGGTCTCAAGGGAAAGCGGGAGGCCCGATTCGGTGGGGTGGCGCTCACTCCTCGGAGGCGCCGGGCTCGCGCGCTTCGTCCGTGTCCTTCCTCACGCCCACCTCCGGCGGCAGGCGCAGGAGGAAGGTGCTTCCCCGGCCCGGCTCGCTGTCCACCTCGAGCGACCCACCCTGGGCGGTGGCGGCGCGGTGGGCGATGCTCAGGCCGATTCCCATGCCCCCTGGCTGGCCGGGCCTCACCGGCCGGAAGAGCTCGTGCTGACGCTCCGGGCTGATGCCGGGGCCGGAGTCCTCCACCCGGAACAGCACGCAGTTCGCCTGCTCCTCCATGCTTACCCGCACGAAGCCTCGCTCGGTGAATTTGATGGCGTTCTGCACGAGGTTGCCCAGCGCGTCCGCCAGCAGGTCCGGGTCCACCACCATGCGCGTGGAGTGGTTGGCGGAGATTTCGAGCCGCAGCCCCTTGAGGGTGGCGTCGTGCCCGTAGTCCGCGACGAGCTCGTCGATGAGCTGGGCCGGATGGAGGGGCTCGGGGTGGACGGGAAGCTCCTCGGGGCTGAAGCGCTCCAGCCGGAGGATGCCGTCCACCATCCGGTTCAGGCGGCTCACCGTGCGGCGTAGCCGCTCCACGGTTCGGGGGGCGGGCGGGTGCTCTGTCCGCTCCAGTTGCTGGACGTACAGCTTCAGCGTGGAGAGCGGTGTCCGGAGCTGGTGCGCGATGCCCGCCAGGTACTCCGAGCGTTCGCGGGCCACCTCCTCCTCCCGGTATTTCGTGTACCGGCGCGCCGACTCGGCGCTGAGTTCGAACATGGCCAGGGAGAAGAACGAGTACTCCTCGAAGGAGACCTGCTCGTTTCGTTCCTCGAGCCAGGTGCGCACGGTGTCCACCATGTAGGCGTACTCCCGCACCACCTCCTCGATGGGTACTTCCTCGCGGACGCGTTTCTCGGGATCCAATCGCTCGGCCTTCTCCCACAGCTCGCGGGGCATCTCCTTCGTGGCCCCTTCCTGCAGCAGGGCCTCCCCAATGCATCGGAGGTGACTGGGGAGCATGTTCTTGAGCGCGGCCTCCGTGAGGTCCGGACGCACCGGCCCCACCTGCTGCCACTTCTCGTACCAGCGTTGGACAAGCTCGTCGGTATGGTCGATCAGCAATCGACCGAGCGATGGCATGGTTGCCGTCTCCCGCGCATCCGGGCCCTCCCTCGGGGTCCCTACCGGAAGGATGGGAATGGCCGCCCTGGTCGTCCACCCGGGAGGCGCTCCCCCGGGCGCGTCTCAGCCGACCGGCAGGCGCAGGACGAAGCGGGCCCCCTGGCCCGGGATGCTCTCCACCGTCAGCTCGCCTCCGTGGGCGCGGGCAATCTGCCGTGACAGGTACAGCCCCAGGCCCAGGCTGTCCCGCCCGTGGGTGCCCGAGGCCCGTTGGAAGCGCTCGAAGATGCGGGACTGCACCTCCGGCGAGATGCCCGGCCCATGGTCCCGTACCACCACCACCGCCTCCGCCCCGTCGCGCGCCACGGCCAGCTCCACCAGGGAGCCGGGCGCGTACTTCATCGCGTTGGTGAGCAGGTTCATCAGCACCTGCTCCACCCGCAGCCGGTCCACCTTCACCACCACCAGCGCCTCCGCGTCCACCCGTGGCGTGTTCCCCGCCTCCGCCAGCTTCTCCTCCAGGTTCGCCACCAGCCGGTGTACCAGCGAGGACAGGTCCACCGGCTCCCGTTCCAGCTCCAGCCGTCCCGTGGAGAGGTGCGATATGTCCAGCAGGTGGCCGAGCAGCTTCTCCAGCTGCTTCGTCTGCCGCAGCGCCGTCTCCAGCCCCTGCCGCCGCCGCTCCGGCGAGGAGGGGTGGTTCGCCTCCTCCCCTCTCTTGAGCGCCACCAGTTGCAGCCCCAGCGCCGACAGGGGGGTGCGCAGCTCGTGGGTGGCGATGGCCACGAACTCGTCCCGCGCCGCCACCGCCTGCTCCGCCCGGTGGTACAGCCGCGCGTTGTCCACCGCCAGCGCCGCCCTCCAGGCCAGGTCCTCCAGGAAGGCCAGATCCTTCTCGTCGTAGAGGTGCTGGGGGTTGACGCTCGCCGCCGTCAGCACCCCCAGCGAGCGCCCCTGCGTCATCAGCGGCACCATGATCGACGAGCGGGGCCCCAGTTGCTCCAGCAGCGCCCGGTGCTCGGCGTCGAGCGTGATGCGCTCCAGCATCTCCTTCGTCATCTCGTGGAGTAGCTCGGCCCGGCGCGTCTCCCACACCTTCCATATGGGGGAGGGCGAGCCGGGAGGCGGCGCGAAGCGAAAGGCCGAGTGCAGGAGCGTCCGTACATTCGGGTCCCTCCCCACCGCCGCCAGCCGCTCCAGCCTCTGCTCGTCCTCGGCCAGCACGTCGATCAGGCAGTAGTCCGCCATCCGCTCCACCACCAGCTTCGCGGTGCTCTCCAGCGTGGTGCGCAGCTCCAACGAGGCCGTCAGCCGGGCGCTGGCCTCGGCGAGGAAGCGCAGGCCCTCCTCCGCCCGCTTCTGCTCGGTGATGTCGTGTATCACCACCCCCAGCCCCAGCGTCTCCTCTCCCTGCTTCACCGGAAAGTAGGAGGAGCGCACCGGACGCGCGGGAATGCCGGGCCGGGGTGGCACCACGCTCTCCCGATCCAATATCGGCTCGCCGCGCTCCATCACCCCGCGCAGCAGCTTCTCCACGTGGACGCCCTCACTCCCCCGCAGCACCTCGGCCACGGTACGCCCCAGGTGGGCCTCCAGGGGCTGGCCGTTGAGGGCGGCCAACATCGGGTTGAGGTGGACATAGCGCAGCTCCCGATCCAGGAAGGCCATGCCCACCGGCGCGGCGCCGATGAAGGCCTCCAGCAGCGCCAGCGAGGCATCTCGCGCCCGCAGCGCCCGCTGCGTCTCCCGGTAGAGGCGGGCGTGCTCCACCACGAAGGCCGCCCTCCGCGTCAGCTCCTCGGCGTACCCCTGCTCGCGCTGCGTGTAGCGCCGGCCCGGCGTGAAGAGGAGGAAGTGGATGGCGCCCAGCAGCCGCTCCCCCAGCATCAGCGGGACCACCAGGTTCACCTCCGTCCCCACCTCCTCCAGCGCCGCCAGGTGCTCCTCCGACCAGGCGTGGACCCTCAGCACCTCGGGGTTGATCTCGAACTGCATCGGTCGGCCCTCGGCCAGCACCCGCGCCATGGGGGTGGGGCCTCCCAGCCTCGGGGGCGAGAAGCGCATCAGCTCGCGCAGCAGCCTCTCCCGCTCCGGCTCCCTCGCGGCCACCGCCAGCCGGTGCAGCTCCCCCTCATCCCCCAGCACATCCACGATACAGCCCTCGGCCAGCACCTGCGTCACCAGACGAGCGACCGCGTGCAGCGCCCCCTCCCAGTCCAGCGTCTCCACCAGCAGGCGTGTGGCCTCGGCGAGGAAGGCCTCGGCCCGCGCGGCGGACGGCGCCGCCTCAGGCGGCTCGGGTGGAGTGGTGTCGGCCATACCTGCTTGGAGTCAACCCTACACGGTGAACGCACCGGGATGGCCCGGCAATTCGTCCACCGCTGGAGCGTCCAGCAGCCGTCAAAACCCCGAATCCTGGTCTGAAAAAAAGGCGGCGCGCCCGGGGAGGGGAACCGGACGCGCCGCCCCGCCGCCGGCTGTTGGAGGGAGTCCGGCGGAAGTGCAGCCCTACTGCATGAAGGCCCCGACGGTCTTCCCAGGGACCGTCGCTGCCCGCGGCGCCTGTCTGGCGCCGACACTCCTGGTTGTACTCGGAGGGTCTGACATCCCCGCGGGCCCCGAGGTCTCCCCGGCCTCGAGGCCCGCGGTTCCTCCGTCAACCGCACTCCCCGTATACACAGAGGGTCTGACACGCTCCGGTCCGGCCTGGTTCCCGGGGGCGGTGCGACGCTCCAGGACTTGATTCCGGGGCCGGCGGGGCCGTATTCCCCACCTCCTGCTACAGCGAGGCTGGAGGAAGATGGCGATTCGATGTGTGGTGTTGGATTTCGACGGGACGTTCACGGACGTGGTGGCGGAGGGGGCACCCTTCGTCCGGCACTTCCGCAAGCGCCTGTTCGAGCGGACGGGCCGGGAGCTGGAGGGAGAGTGGGCGGAGGTGGAGGCGGAGGTGCTGGCCAGCACCGAGGAGCACGGCTGGGAGGTGGGTGGACGGGCGGTGGCACCGGCCACGGCGGACCCCTACCTCATGGCCAACTTCGTGGCCCGGCGGCTGTGTGACCGGTACGGGCTGCTGACGGATACGGCCGAGCGCATGGAGGTGCTGGATGCCCTCTACCGCGAGTCCTATTCCCGGGCGGACACGGCCTTCAAGCCCGAGGCCCGCGAGGTGCTGGAGGCGCTGCTGGAGACCGGGCTGCCCGTCTTCATCGTCACCAACGCCCACACCGCCACCGTGGAGGCCAAGCTGGACATGCTCGCCCCTCGCGGCCGCGAGCGCCTGCGCGTCCATGGTGACGCGCGCAAGTTCCTCCTCGAGCCGCCCGCCGAGCCGGACGCCCTCTTCGACGCCCTGCCCGAGTCCATGCGGGTGGAGGGTGCCCTGGTGCGCCCCATCTTCCTGCGTCGCGGCCACTACTACGATGCGCTGAGCCACATCTGGCGGGAGACGGACACCTCTCCGGAGGCGACGCTGGTGGCGGGCGACATCTTCGAGCTGGACCTGGCCCTGCCGGCCGCCCTCGGCGCCCAGGTGCAACTGGTGGCCCGGGCCAACTGCCTGGAGTACGAGCGTCGCGCCATCGCGGACCTCGGGGCCCGGGGTGGAATCGACTCCAGCCTGCGCGCCCTCCTCCCCCGTTTGTAGGGGAGGGCGGAAGTCACCGCGCGTCGGCTGGAAGGGGTAGACTGGGCTCTCCACGCGACATGCAGGGAGAGTCCATGAGACGGATGCGAGGCCCGGCGGGGGCCGTGTCGGGCGCCACGCTGGTGGTGGCCTTGTCGCTGCTGGGGGGGTGCAAGACGCCCGGCAGCTACCGCGAGCCCATCGCCCTCTACCAGGAGGGCACCGCGCAGGCCCGCGACGCGCTGGGCCTGTACTACGCGGAGATGAACCGCTACGAGAGGGACCTCTACCTCGACGAGCGGCTGTACGACCCGGGCCTCGATGTGCTCGCCACGGACGCCGCCGGCCAGTCCACGCCGCTGCTCGGCAAGCGTTTCTCCACCGAGTCCCTCCAGGCCCGCATGGAGGCCATCTCCCTGCTGGGCCTCTACGCCGAGCGTCTGGCGGAGCTCGCTGGCGCCGAGCACCCCGGCCAGCTCCCCGAGGGCGCCCAGGTGCTGGGCGACCGCCTGGGCGCGCTGGGCGCGGAGCTGGAGTCCCTCTCCCAGCAGGGAGACGCGTCCGCCAGCAAGTACGTGGAGCCCATCACCTCCCTCGTGGGGGTGCTCGGCTCGATCTACCTGGAGGGCCAGCAGGCCGCGGCGCTCCAGAAGGGCATCGAGGAGGGGGCGCCCCAGGTGCGCGCCATCATCGACCTGCTGGAGGCGGACATGATGGACGTGCTCGGGCCCCAGCGCCTCACGGGCCTCAAGCAGTCGCTGGCCACCCGCGTCATGTACTACAACCTCCACAAGAACGAGATGTCCCTGGCCGAGCGCCGCGCGGTGCTGGAGGACATCAGCCGCGCCGCCGAGGACTACGAGGCCCTGGTGGCGGCCCACCCGGTGGATGTGGTCCGCGCCCTGCGCGACGCCCATGAGGCCCTGGTGCGCTTCGCCGAGGCCGAGCGCCGGGTGGAGTCCTTCGAGGAGCTCGCCTCCGCCATGCAGTCCTTCCAGGGCCGGGCGGAGAGCGCCGCCGCGGCCGTGCAGCGAATCCACCAGTCCCGCCGGGAGTGAGCGATGAACTTCGACACCCAGACGTTGACTCGCGTCGTCGAGCGCAGCTTCGACCTGTCCATGAACGGCGCCCTGTCTCCGGAGACGCGCGCCGAGTCGCTCGCCCGGGGCAAGAAGCTGCGTGAGCAGCTCCTGCAGTTGCTCGGCGCCCGCTTCGACGCGGACGCCGCCGAGTTCAAGCAGGCCACCGAGGCCCTGCACGAGACGAACCACGCCCTCGCCGAGGCCATGGAGGACCTCGACAAGGTGTCCAAGGCGGTGGAGCGCCTGGCGGACCTGGCCGGCATGCTGGACAAGGCCCTGCAGGTGGCTGGGCGGGTGGCCTAGAAACGGCGAGCCCCGCCTCCCTGGGAAGGGAGCGCGGGGCCCGGTGCTGCTTCAGCCTGGGAGGACGCCGACTACACCCTGGCGCCCGCGGTGGGCTGGAAGAGCTCGTTGAACTCGGTGATGCACTTGTTGAGCTCGGTCTTGATCTCCGCGGTGAGCTCGCGCTTGGCGAGGATGTCCTTGGCGATCTGCGGGTGCTTCCCGTCCGCGAACTCCAGGAACTCCTTCATCCAGCGCACCACGTCGCTCACCGGCACCTCGCGGATCCACCCGCGCTTGCCCGGGTCATCCCGGTTGGTGGCGGAGTAGAGCTGCATCACCTGCTTCTCCACCGGCATGGGCTCGTACTGGCCCTGCTTGAGCACCTCCACCAGGCGGGCGCCGCGGGCCAGCGTCTCCTGGGTGGCCTTGTCCAGGTCCGAGCCGAACTGGGCGAAGGCCGCCAGCTCGCGGTACTGGGCCAGGTCCAGCTTCAGGGTGCCGGCCACCTGCTTCATGGCCTTGATCTGCGCGGCGCTGCCCACGCGGGACACCGAGAGGCCCACGTTGATGGCCGGACGGACGCCCGAGAAGAACAGGTCCGTCTCGAGGAAGATCTGCCCGTCGGTGATGGAGATGACGTTGGTGGGGATGTAGGCGGACACGTCACCGGCCTGCGTCTCGATGATGGGCAGGGCGGTGAGGGAGCCGGCACCCTCTTCGTCGGAGAGCTTGGCGGCGCGCTCCAGCAGGCGGCTGTGGATGTAGAACACGTCGCCCGGGTAGGCCTCGCGCCCCGGCGGCCGGCGCAGCAGCAGCGAGAGCTGGCGGTAGGCCACGGCCTGCTTGGACAGGTCGTCGTAGACGATGAGCGCGTGCATCTTGTTGTCGCGGAAGTACTCGCCGATGGTCGCGCCGGCGTACGGGGCGAAGAACTGCATCGGCGCGGGGTCCGAGGCGTTGGCCGCGACCACCGTGGTGTACTCCATGGCGCCGGCGCGGGTGAGCTTCTCCACCACCTGGGCCACGGTGGACTGCTTCTGGCCGACGGCCACGTAGATGCAGTACACGTTGAGGCCGCGCTGGTTGATGATGGCGTCCACCGCCACCGCCGTCTTGCCCGTCTGGCGGTCGCCGATGATGAGCTCGCGCTGCCCGCGGCCGATGGGCACGAGGGCGTCCAGGGCCTTGATGCCCGTCTGCAGCGGCTCATGCACGCTCTTGCGCTTGACGATGCCGGGGGCCTTCACCTCCAGCCGGCGCGACTCGGTGGACTCGATGGGGCCCTTGCCGTCCAGCGGCTGACCCAGGGGGTCCACCACGCGGCCCAGCAGGCCCTTGCCCACCGGCACCGAGGCGATCTGCCCGGTGCGCTTGACCTGGTCGCCCTCACGGATGTCCTTGAACTCACCCATGATGGCCACGCCGACGTTGTCCTCCTCGAGGTTGAGCACCAGGCCCCTCACCCCGCTGGAGAACTCCACCAGCTCGCCGGCCAGCGCGCCCTCGAGTCCGTAGATACGGGCGATACCGTCGCCCACGGAGAGCACGGTACCGGTCTCGGCGACAGTGACCTTCTTGCCGTAGTCCTTGATCTGCTCGCGGATGATTCTGCTGATCTCGTCGGCGCGGATTTCCATCTTGCGTCCTTGAAATGGGGCGGGTCGGTGGGATGCCGCCTGGAACCTGATAAGCCGGCGGCCCCCTTACCACGCACTCCCCCCCACCGCAACGCGCAAGGGAAGGAGAGGGTTCCTCCCATCATCGAGACTGTAAGGAGCGCTGGAGGGGCGGGCTCAGAAGCCCGGGGCGTGGCGGGGGAGCGAGACGCTGAAGCGGGTGCCCAGGCCCGTCCCGGACTCCACCGAGATGCGGCCCCCGTGGGCCACGACGATCTGCCGGACGATGTAGAGCCCCAGGCCGAGCCCGTCGCCTCCGGCCTTCTTGCCGCGGCGGAAGGGCTCGAAGAGGGAGGCCCGCTCCTCCAGGGGGACGGGGGCGCCCTCGTTGCGCACCGAGAGGGTGACGTTGTTGCCCTCCCCGGTCAGCCGCACCTCCACCGGGGTGTCCTCCGGGCTGTGGCGCAGGGCGTTGCTCACCAGGTTGTCCAGGAGCTGGAGCAGCCGACCCTTGTCCCAGGTACCCAACAGGTTTCCTTCCACCCGGGTGACGATGCGTCGGGTGGGGTGCGTGGACTGGAACTCCTCCACCGTCTGCTCCACCACCTTGTCCAGTGCCAGCGGAGCGGCCCTCACCGGCAGGCCCCCGGAGAGCCGCGCCCGCGTGTAGTCCAGCAGCTCGTGGAGCATCCTCTCCATGCGCCGGGTGGCCGTGGCCATGTGGGACACCTGGCGGGATTGCGCCTCGTCCAGCTCGCCGCCGCGCTGCAGCGCCCCCACGCTCAGTTGGAGGGCGAACAGAGGCGCGCGGAGCTCATGTCCCACCACTCCGAGGAACTGCTCGCGGAAGGTATCGGCGCGGGCGGAGGCCTCCTCGGCGGCCCTGCGGGCGCTGATGTCCCACACCGCCGCCAGCCGCACCGTGCGTCCGCGGTGACTCACCTGCCGGCCCAGCACCTCCAGGAGGAGGCGCTTGCCGTCCGCGCGCAGTCCCGTCACCTCATAGGGGGCCTCCACCTGGCGGGAGATGGCTCGCAGCACCACCTCTCGGGACTCGGGGGCCACCCAGCGCGTGAAGGGCTGGCCCACTATCTCCTCCGGGGTGGTGCCGATGAGGTTGCACAGGGACCGGTTGGCCTCGAGGATGGTGTTGCCCTCGTGGAGGAAGAAGCCGTCACAGGAGACGTCCACCAGGCTGCGGAGCTGCTCCTCCCGCTCGCGCAGGGCCAGCTCCTCGTCCACCCGCGACGTCTCGTCCTCCAGCAGCAGGCTCACCCCGGTGCGCAGGCCGGCGAGGGAGGCCGGTAGAAGCGTCACTCTCAGGTGCCGAACCTGGCTGGCCCCGCTCCGTGCTCCCAGCGGGGCGGACACCCGCGTGCCCACCAGCGTCTCCCCCTCCAGCGCCCGCCGTAGCAGCGGCATCAGCTCCGTCGCCAGGGCTCCCGACCACACCTCCTCGACCGTGCGCCCCTCGTACTCCGTCCCCGGCACCCCGCTCAACTGGACGAGCGCCTCGCTCACGAAGCGGAAGCGCAACTCCCCGTCCACGAAGGCCAGCCCCACTCCCCGGGCCTGGAGCAGCGCTCGGAAACAGGGCATGGCTTCCTCCGGGAGGGAGGTGCGCGGGAGACCTGTGGAGTGACGATTGAGCACGGGCTGGGCCATGGGGATGGCCTCACCATAAACCTTCCCGGGCCCGCTGAGAATACCGGGCTTGCTGGGAAGTGCGAAGGAGCCGACAGCTCCGGTACTACCTGACAGGAGGGCAGGCTAGCGCTGCTTGAGCTCGCGGCGGAGCTGCTCGAGCTGGGTGCGCAGGGTGCCGTCGTAGAGGGTGCCGCCCACCTGGGCGGCGATGCCGCCGAGGACGGAGGGGTCCACCCGGGTCTCCAGCACCACGTTGCGCTGGGTGAGCTCCTGGAGCTGGGTGGTGAGCTGCTTCAGGGAGTCCGAGGAGAGGGGGGCGGCGCTGGTGACGTGCCCGCGCATGCGGCCGGCCTGGGCGTCCGCCATGTCCCGGAAGAGGCGGGCGATGTCCGGCAGGTAGCCCAGCCGGTTGCGGTCCACCAGCAGCCGCAGGGTGTTGGCCAGGGCGGACTCCACCGGGCCGAAGGCCTTGAGCAGGGCTTCGATCACCTGGGCGCGCTGCTCGCGGGTGTAGGCCGGGTTGAAGAGCACGTCCGCGAGGTCTCGGTTCTGCCCGAGCGCCCCGGCGAAGGTGTTCAACTGCTCGGAGACGGCGTCGGCGCGACCGGCTTCGGTGGCGACATCGAGGAGCGCGCGGGCGTAACGGCGGGCAATAGACACATTCACCATGGCGCCGCGCGCCTTAGCACGCCCCCCGCTCCGGGGCAACGCCAGGAAGAAGGGAGGGGGGCCCACTCATTAGTTTCCCTGTCCCCTGTCCGACAGGCGAGCAGGAATGCCAATCCTCCGGAACGGCTCGGTCCGGCATATCATCGCGGGAGCGAAGCAAGGGAGGCCCGTGGCGGGTTCTTCCCGACCTCCTCGATAAGAATGAGCGAACCCGTCATTGGAATCGATCTGGGCACCACCAACAGCGCCGTGGCCACGGTGGAGGAGGGCCGACCGCGGGTGGTTCCCTCGCGGGTGGGAGGGAGGCTGACGCCCTCCACGGTGGGACTGGCCCCGAAGACGGGGGATCGGGTGGTGGGGGTGAAGGCGCAGGAACTGGCCGAGGTGCATCCCGAGTGCGTCGCGTGGGCCACCAAGCGCTTCCTGGGGCGGCGCTTCACGCCGGAGCTGGTGCAGGAGGCGAAGGGGGTGGTGCCCTACGCCCTGGCGGGAGGCCCCACGGGGGATGTGCGGGTGAAGCTGGCCGGGCGCACCGTGCCCCTCACCCAGGTGTCGGCGATGGTGCTGGGCGAGCTGAAGCTGGATGCCGAGGCGTACTACGGCCGTCCGGTGAACAAGTGCGTGATCACCGTCCCGGCCAACTTCGATGACGGTCAGCGCCAGGCCACGCGGGAGGCGGCCTCCATCGCCGGGCTGGACGTGCTGCGGCTCATCAACGAGCCCACCGCGGCGGCGCTGGCCTACGGGCTGTCTCGCGGCTTCCAGGGCCACGCGCTGGTGTTCGACCTGGGTGGCGGCACCTTCGATGTCACCGTCCTCGAGGTGACGGACGGGGTGTACGAGGTGAAGGCCACCGGGGGAGATCCGGTGCTGGGTGGAGAGGACTTCGACCAGCGAATCGTGGAGTGGTTGCTGGCGCAGGTGGAGGATGACGCGCGGGAGGTGGTGCGGCGGGACTCGCTCTCCATGCGGCGGCTGAAGGTGGCGGCGGAGCAGGCGAAGAAGGAGCTGACGGAGTACGAGGAGACGCTGATCTCCGTGGGGGGCCTTGGGGACAACGTCCGGGGCAGCCGCAAGCCGGTGGGGCTGGAGACGGTGCTCACCCGGGCCTTCTTCGAGCAGCTCAGCGATCCGCGCTACCGGCGCTGCCTGGAGGTTTGCGAGGCGGTGATGAAGGAGGCGCGGATGGCGCCGGGCGCGGTGGACACGGTGCTGCTGGTGGGAGGGATGACGCGCGTGCCGCTGGTGCGGCGGCTGGTGGCGGACTTCTTCGGCAGGCAGCCCTCCTCGGAGGTGAACCCGGACGAGGCGGTGGCGCTGGGGGCGGCCATCCACGCGGACGAGCTGGCGCGTCAGTCCGGGGCGGCGCTGCTGCTGGACGTGGCGGGGCACTCGCTGGGCGTGGGGGTGATGGGCGGGCGGGTGAAGCGGCTGATCGTGAGGAACAGCTCGGTGCCGGTGCTGGCGAAGGACATCTTCTACCCGGGCCGGCACGGGCAGACGGAGGCGCGCATCCCCGTCTACCAGGGCGAGAGCGACCTGCAGGACGAGAACCACAAGCTGGGCGAGGTGGTGCTGCACGACCTGAAGGGGGCGGCGCGCGGGGACACGCCCCTGGAGGTGACCTTCGAGCTCTCGAGCGAGGGGACGCTCTCGGTGAGGGCGACGGACCTGTCGACGGGGCTGGCGGAGGCGGTGCGGCTGGAGGCTCGCCCGCACCTGCCGGGGCTGGAGGCGGATCGCCTCTCGCAGGAGCAGGCGAACTACGCGAAGAAGCAGGCGCAGGAGGACGCGAAGCGGAGCGAGGAGTCCTTCCGCAAGCTGCTGGAGCGGGGTGACAAGCTGGCGCGCCTGCTGCAGCAGAGCGCCCAGGAGAACCCCAGCGCCGAGGCGGACGCCGCCGTGGCCAACCTGGGCGCGCTCCTGGAGACGGGCCGCGGAGCGCTGGAGGCGAAGGACACCGCCGCGTGCGCCCAGGTGGCGCGCCAGCTCAACCAGCTCCTCGGCGCGGGTGCCTAGGCGTCGGGTCTCGGTTTTCTGGCTGTCTCGTGTCGGAGGGGCCTCGGTTTTCCGAGGCTCATGCGCTCCCGACGCGCCCTGGCGCCCCGCAACCCCGCGAAATCCCGAGTCCGGCGTGGCTGGCACATCCGTGGCAAGTCCCCGGCGCGCAAGCTGGAGCCCCGAGGAGGGGCGAGGCCGGGCCGGAACACGACGAGGAATCAGGACATGAGCTGGAAACGCTATGGCTGGATGGGGCTCGCGCTGCTGGGAGCCGCGGGGTGCGGGGGGGAGAGCATCACCGACTACCAGCCGGTACAAATGAAGGCGAAGCTGGAGTCCTTCGAGAGCTGCGAGTCGCTCGAGAATTACATCGAGGACACCGCGGTGCGGCAGATGCGCACCTCGATGGAGCGCTCCAAGCCGTCCCACAACCAGGGCGGCTGGTTCGGCACACCCCGGTTGGATACGGATGCGGGCGCGCCCGTTCCGGTCATGGAGGGTGGAGGGGCCTCGGCGCCGAAGGACTACACTGGCACCAACAATCAGGTGGAGGGCGTGGACGAGGCGGACTTCGTGAAGAACGACGGGACGCGCCTCTTCGTCCTCTCGGGGAGCAAGCTGTACCTGCATCGCTCGTGGCCGGCGGCTGAGCTGCGGGTGGAGTCCTCGCTGGCGCTGGAGGGCTGGCCGCGCGCCATGTTCCTGGAGGGGGATCGGGTCGTCGTCTTCTCCAGGGTGGACTCGATGCAGCAGCAGCGAGTCGGCGTGAGCGCCATGGACGTCGTCGAGTGCTCGCCGTACGCTTCCTGCGGCTACGGGTACGGGCCCATCCACACCAAGGTGACGACGGTGGACGTGGCGAACCTGAGCGAGCCCCGGGTGACGGGGGAGCTGTACCTGCCGGGGGACTACCACGATGCGCGGATGGCGGGCGGCTCGGTGCGCCTGGTGCTGCGCGACCAGTTCCGCTGGCCCGAGGGTCTGCGCTGGTGGCCCCAGTACTCGGAGGAGCTGTACGAGGACCAGGGGAAGCTGGAGAAGGAAATCGACCGGCTGATGGACGCGAACGAGGGCGTGTTGCGCGCGCGCACGATCGCGGACTGGCTGCCCGAGAGTCAGCGCAAGCGCTCGGATGGCACGATGGAGACGGTGGGCTACGACTGCCGCGACTTCCACCGGACGAACGCGCCCACGCAGCTCGGCTTCGTCACCGTGGCCTCGTTGGACCTGTCGGCGCCCACGGAGAAGGCCCCGGGCCGCACCACCGTGGTGACCGAGCCGGGAGAGGTGTACGCCACCGCGGATTCGATCTACCTGTCCACGCGGCACTGGTGGTCGTGGCTGGACTCGGGGCAGACGGACCACACCTACGTACACAAGCTGGCCCTGCGCGAGCCGGGCCGAGCCGACTACGTGGCCAGCGGCACCGTGGAGGGGCACCTGCTCAACCAGTTCAGCATGGACGAGCACCAGGGCGTGCTGCGCGTGGCCACCACCATCGCCACCCGGGTGTTCGATTTCACGCGGCCCTGGGGCCGCATCGAGACGACCAACCGCATCACCACCTATGTGGAGAAGGGTGGACGGCTCGAGCTGAAGGGGAAGAGCGAGGAGCTGGCCAAGGGCGAGCGCATCTACAGTGCGCGTTTCCTGGGCAACAAGGGCTACGTGGTGACGTTCCGCCAGGTGGATCCGCTCTTCACCTTCGATTTGTCGGACCCCGCGCGTCCGCGCAAGGTGGGGGAGCTGAAGGTGCCGGGCTTCTCCTCGTACATCCACCCGGTGGGGGACACGCACCTGCTGACCATCGGCATGCACGTGCCGGAGGATGGGAGCTGGCAGGGGAGGGCGGTGAAGCTGTCCCTCTTCGACGTGTCGGACCTGGCGAACCCGCGTGAGCGTTTCACCCAGACGGTGGGAACGACCTACGGCTGGAGCGAGGCCCTGTACGAGCACAAGGCCTTCAACTACTTCCCGGCCAAGGGGCTGGTGGCCATTCCCTTCGTGGATTCTTCGCCCGGCTCGTCGGACTACTGGAGCAGCTTCGTGAGCGACCTGCGCGTCTTCCGGGTGGACACGGCGGCGGGCTTCTCTTCGATGGGGTCGGTCTCCCTGTCGGACCTGTACCGGACCGTGAACGAGCCCCAGTGGAGCTACACCTGGTCGCCGGTGGTGCGCCGCAGCGTGATGGCGGACGACTACGTGTACGCCATCTCCGATGCGGGAGTGCGGGTGTCCCACCTGGGCAACCTGACCACGCCGCTGGCGACCGCGCAGTTCCAGCCAACCCCCTGAGTCTCCGTGTAGGCCCCCTCTCCCTCTGGGAGAGGGCTGGGGTGAAGGATTGCCGCCCCTCCAGGGGGAGGGGAGGGGGCTGATGGGTCAGGCAAGGCGGGTTGAATGCGTCGGAGGTGGTACACCGCGCATCCGAGGCGGAAAGCCGCTATAGCCGAGCCCTCTCATGTCCCCACCCCGCTACAGTCGTCGCACGGAGCTCCGGGAGCTCTGGAAGCTCGCCCTGCCCATCGCCATCGCTCATGCGGGGCAGTCGCTGATGGGGGTGGTGGACACGGCGGTGGTGGGGAGGGCGGGCACCGAGGCGCTGGCGGCGGTGGCGCTGTCCAACGCGGTGTTCTTCGCGGTGAGCAGCTTCGCCATCGGGCTGATGATGGGGGTGGACCCGCTGCTGTCGCAGGCCTTCGGGGCGCGCAACACCTCGAGGGCGCGGGCGCTGCTCTGGCAGGGCAGCTACCTGGCGGTGGGGGCGGGCCTGTTGCTGGCGGTGCCGCTGGCGGTGATGCCGCGGCTGATGCCTCACCTCGGGGTGGACTTCTCCGAGCTGCCCCTGGTGCGGGACTACCTCACCTGGCGGGCGCCGAGCCTGCCGTTGCTGCTGCTGTTCATCACGGCGCGCGCCTACCTGCAGTCGGTGGCGCGCACCTCGGCGCTGGTGGTGGCCACGGTGGTGGCCAACGTCTTCAACCTGGGGGCGGACATCCTGCTCGTCTTCGGCGGAGAGGTGTTGCCGGCGGGGTTCGGGCCTCTGCGGGCCATCCCGGCGCTGGGAGTGAAGGGCTCGGCGCTGGCGACGCTGCTGTGCGCGGGGCTGCAGTGGGGGGTGGTGGCGCTGGCGATACACTACGTCCGGGTGCCGGGGGGAAAGCCCTCGGTGCGGCCGGTGAAGGCGGATCTGCTCCAGGCGCTGCGGGTGGGCCTGCCCATCGGCCTGCACCTCGCGGCGGAGGTGGGGGTCTTCGCGCTGGCGGGAGTGCTGGCGCGCGCGCTGGGGCCGGAGAGCATCAGCGCCCACCAGATCGCGCTCTCCTATGGGAGCCTCTCCTTCACGGTGGCCATGGGGATCGGCAACGCGGGCAGCGTGCGGGTGGGCTGGGCGGTGGGGGCGCACGACACGCCGCTGGCGCGGCTGAGCGGGTTCATGGCCTTCGCCTCGGGGGCGGTCTTCATGGCGCTGTGCGCGCTGACCTTCGCGCTCTTCCCGCTGCCGCTGGCGCGGCTGATGGGGACGCCGGAGGAGGTGATTCCCATGGTGGTGCCGCTGCTGATGGTGTGCGCCGTCTTCCAGGTGTCGGATGGAATCCAGGGCGTGGGGGCGGGGGTGCTGGGGGGGGCGGGGGACACGCGCTTCACCTTCGTGGCCAACCTGGTGGGGCACTACGCGGTGGGCCTGCCGGTGGCGCTGCTGCTGGGTTTCGGCCTCGGCTACGGGGTGACGGGCATCTGGTGGGGCCTGTGCGCGGGGCTCACCGCCGTGGCGGTCGCCCTCATCTGGCGCTTCCAGAAGCTGAGCGCGGGCACCCTCCGGCCGCTGGAGGCGTGAGGTTCAGAAGCGCAGGGTGGGGCCGGCGAGGATGGTGTGCAGGGGCTTGGTACACTCCCCGCCGACCGCGGGCGAGTCTCCGTCCACCCGCACGTCGCACCACTGCCAGGCCGTGGAGACGGTAATCCCCAGGTGGTCTCCCAGCCAGGTGTCCATGCCGAGGCGCACCGCGGTGCTCAACCCGTCGTTCAGCATCCGTCGCAGCGTCCCCAGGTCGTCCAGCGTCAGCGGCGAGGACCAGCTCTGCGACACCCGAATCCCTACCCACGGCGACACCGGCATGTCCCGGAGCAGCCGCAGCCTCAGCTCCATCCCCAGCGAGCGGTAGTCCAGCTCCAGTTGCTGGCCCTGGATGCGCGCGCCCCAGGTCTCCGCCCCCTCTCCCACCAGTCCCAGCGACAGGCCGAAGGGCGTCTCCACTCCCAGGTAGAGCTGCAGCGCGCCTCCCTTGGCCCGGACTCCCGTCAGGTGATCCAGAACGAGCCCGGTGCTGGCCGTTCCATAGCCCCGCCAGTCGCCAGCCATCGCCACCCCGCTCCACAACACCACCATCAGACTTCCGAGACTCGCCGCGCGTCGCATCGCCCCGCACCTTAGCCTGGAATTACCTCGTCCGGTCCATCCGCATCGTGTGGTTCAGTTCGCTGGCGCGCGACCCCTCCGCGGTGCCCCATACCTTGCCCTTGCTCGGCCTCATGCCCAGCTTGAGGGGATGGTCCTCCGCTTCACGCTCTCGCCCCAGGTGGCGCGACACCTCTCCTGCTGTCCCGTGGGCGTGCGGCGGCGTCTCCTCGACGAGCTGGCGCACGCTCTCTCCCTCCCCCTCTCTCCGCCGACAGTGTCCTCCTCCCCGGAGGTGGGGCTGCTGAGGCTCTCCTCCGGCTTCGAGGTGGGTTACCGGCTGGACCGGGCCAGGGGGGGACTGGAGCTGCTCTCCCTGTCCGGTCCCGGTCGCTTCCACCTCCTGCCCGCGCCCGCCTAGGCCCCGCGCGTCGCGCGCTCGACACTGGTGCGCAGCGCGTTCAGATCCACCGGCTTGGGCACCGTGGCGTACACCCCCTCCGGCGGTGGCTGCGAGGTCCCCGCGCCGCTGATCACCACCACCGGCAGCCCGCTCAGCGCCGGGTCCGCGCTCACGTGCCGCATCAGCTCCCAGCCGCTCATCACCGGCATCATCAGGTCCAGCAGCAGCACCGCCGGCCGGGGTCCTCTCCGTAGCCGCTGGAGCGCCTCCCAGCCGTTGCCCGCCACTTCCACCTCGTAGCCGAGCGACTCGAAGAACTCGGCCAGCAACTCCCGGCTGTCCGCATGGTCCTCCACGACCAGCAGGCGGTTTGATCCTCGGCTCACGGAATCTTCCGTAGCACGAGAGCACCGAGAGGTCCGGAAACTCGTCGTAGCGGGCCTCCGCGGCGGCGAGAGGGCTCCAGAAAGGACGACAGGACATTCCGGGTACTCCCGAAAGGCGTGAACCAGGTCTCATGTCCCGAGCAGGACGTGAATGGTCACCCGGCCACCTGTCTGCTCTGGCTCGTCGGGTGACTTGAGGGGTTCGCTTCTCCTCTGGGACGGAGTGGGGGCGGCGAGAGGGGGGGAGACACCGAGAGTCCGCGGTGTGGCGAGCACCAGAAGGGTTCCACGTCCTGGCGACTACCCCGGCTGTCCTGTCGTCGGATCCCCTGCGGTTCTAAGCAGACGGCCTGTTGGGTTGCGCGCCACACGCGCTCCCCGAGGGTTTCGAGAGCAGACATGGGAAAGCCGTCGACCAGCAAGCTGGGTACACACGTGGGGGAACTCGCGCGCAAGGCGAGGCTGCGTGCGGGGCTGACCCAGGCGGACGTGGCCGAGCGGATGGGGCTGGCGACGGAGGTGTACGGCCGGCTGGAGAGGGGGCTGATGCTGCCCAGCGTCCCCTCCCTGCGGAGGTTGTGTGTGGTGCTGCGCATTCCCTCGGACGTGCTGCTGGGCATCAACAGCGGCGAGGTGGCCTCCTGGGTGGTGGAGTCCTCCCCGCCCGAGTACGACGAGTCTCCCGAGCTGCGCCGGCTCATGCGCACCCTGCGCAAGCTGGACGCGTCGCAGCTCAAGCTCATCGCCCTGGTGACGGCGGCGCTGCAGCGGGGTGGACGCTAGCGGGCAGTCGGGCCCGGAGAGGGCGCGGAGGACTTGCCTTTCCACCCGTGGGGCTGGCGTCATGGGCGGCCCCAGGAGGGGTCGACGGGTGGACATGGCGAACGTACAGCGGTGGATGAAGGGGCCCTTGGTGGCCCTGGGACTGGTGCTGCTCGGCCTCGTGCCGCTCGCGGCGAGGGCGCAGGGCGGGGCCATGCCCACGACGCCCCCCGGGCTGGACAATCTCCCGGCGGAGGCCGAGGCGCCGGACGCGGACGCGGGTACTCCGGTGGAGGCGGAGGTGGACGTGCTGAGCACCGACGCCGGCTTCGCCCTGGAGGAGGGGCCGAGCTTCGAGCCGCCCTCGCTGGTGGAGGACTCGCCGGCGCGCTACCCCGAGGCGCTCGCGGCCGAGGCGGTGTCGGGCACGGTGCGGCTGGAGCTGCTGGTGGACGAGGAGGGGGAGGTGGCCGAGGCCCGGCTCCTGGAAGGGGTACACCCGCTGCTGAACGAGGCGGCGCTGCACGCCGCGCCCAGGCTGCGCTTCCTCCCCGCGAAGGTGGATGGGGCGCCGGCCCCGGTACGGTTGCACTTCGAGTACCGCTTCGAGGCTCCCCGGCCGGTGGTGGCGGAGGAGGGGCTGCCTCCCCCCATCACCCTGCGCGGCCTGGTGCGGGCCAAGGGCAACCGGCGTCCGCTGCCTGGCGCGGTGCTGGTGTCGGACGCGCTGCCGGACTCGCCCATCGAGGCCGGGCCGGACGGCCGCTTCGAGGCGAGGCTTCCTTCGGGAGGGCAGCGGCTGCGCATCATCGCCCCCGGCCACAAGCCCGGCGACTTCCGCGAGCTGCTGCGCGAGGGCGAGTCCCTGGAGGTGGTGTACGGGCTGGAGCCGTTGGTGGTGAACCCCTACGAGACGGTGGTGCGCGGGGACAGGGAGCGCACCGAGGTGTCTCGCGTCTCCCTTCACGAGGCGGAGCTGCGCGAGATTCCAGGCACCCAGGGAGACCCCTTCCGCGTGGTGATGCTGCTGCCCGGGGTGAGCAGCGTGCTCTCGGGCATCTCCTACCCGGTGGTGCGTGGCAGCCAGCCGGCCAGCACCGGGTACTTCCTCGACGGCATCCGCGTCCCGCTCCTCTTCCACCTCTTCCTCGGTCCGGCCGTCATCCACCCGGACTTCATCGACACCATCGACTTCTTTCCGGGCAATCCGCCCACTCGCTACGGGCGGTTGACGGGCGGCGCGGTGGAGGGGCGGCTCACCCGCCCGAGAGATGACCGGCTGCACGGCAGCGCCTACGCGGACCTGCTCAACGCGGGCCTCTTCCTCGAGTACCCCTTCCAGTCCACCGGCACCAATGTCTCGGTCGCGGGCCGGGTCTCCTACACGCCCTGGCTGATCGGCCTGGCGGCCACCTCGTTCCAGCCGCCGCCCCCGGCCGGGGAGGAGAACCCGCGGGTGGTGCTGGACTTCTATGACTACCAGGCCCGGATTGAACAGGAGGTGGGCCCGGGGCGGCTGCGCCTCTTCGCCTTCGGCTCCTCGGACACCTTCGGCCAGGAGGCGCGCAGCGCCAACTACGGCACCACCGCGTTGCAGTCCGTCCTCTTCCACCGGGTGGACCTGCGCCACCGCCACCCGGTGGGCGGCGGCGAGCTGGAGGCGGGCATCACCCTGGGGTTGGATCGCTTCGCCATCCAGAACGAGGACCCGCTGGCGGGAGGGGGGTTCATCCACATCGACCAGCCCCACGTCTCGGCGCGGCTGAACTATGAGCGACGCTACGACGGCGTCACGGTGAGGGCCGGGGCGGACCTGGAGCACAAGCGCGCGGAGGTGTCGCTGCTGCAGCGTATGCGCGAGCAGCCGGGGGGAACTCCCACCGAGGTGAAGGTGGAGGTGCCGGTGGCGCTGGCCACCTTCAGCGGGGTGTGGGCGGAGCTGCTGTGGGAGAAGGACTCGCCGTGGACGGTGGTGCCCGGCGTGAGGGTGGACAACTACCATCTGGCCGGGGGCCACAACGCCTTCGTGGTGGAGCCGCGGCTGGCGGTGCGCCGCCCGGTGGGGGAGACGCTCACCCTCAAGGGAGGGGTGGGTCTCTACCACCAGCCGCCCACTACCCTCATCAGCCTGCCGGTGGTGGACCTGGCGGCGATGGACCAGGGCCTGCAGCAGTCGCTACAGGTTTCCCTCGGCGCGGAGTGGCGCGGCCTGGAGGGCTTCGAGGTGAGCCTGGAGGGCTACGTCAACCCCATGCTGCGCACGGTGGAGCTCACCCCCTTCGGCGATGAGGAGCAGGGCATCACCTTCCCCGGGGATGACGTGGGCAACGACCCGCCGTCTCCGCCCCCTCCGCCCGGGCCGCGGGCGCAGCAGGAGGTGCCCTCCATCCCCCGGCCCACGCTGCCGGACCTGACGAGCCAGGGTCTGGCCTATGGGCTGGAGTTTCTCATCCGCCGCCCGCTGGGAGGCAACTGGTTCGGCTGGCTGTCCTACTCGTTGCAGCGCAGCACGCGTCGGGTGCGCTTCGTCCGCTATGACGAGCTGGGGCGACCGGTGGGCCGGGACGAGGCGGACCTGCCCTACGTCTTTGATCAGACGCACGTCCTCAACCTGGTGCTCAGCTACAAGTTCGCCAACAACTTCACCCTGGGCGGGGTGGCGCACTTCAACACCGGCCGGCCCGAGTCCGGAAACCTCACCAGCCGCACCATGGCGCCGGGGCAGGAGGCGGACGGCTTGGAGCGCTGGGTACGGGTGGACAGGGATCGGGTGGAGCGGCTGCCGCCCTTCTTCCGGTTCGACCTGCGGTTGTCCAAGGCCTGGGCCTTCGACACCTTCTCGCTCGAGGCCTACCTGGACATGCTCAACGTCACCATCAGCCAGGAGGTGGTGGCCTACGAGTACCTCGGCGGTGGCGGTTTCGCGCCGTTGGAGCGCAAGCCGGTCGGCCTGCCCATCGCCCTGCCCATCCTCGGGCTCAAGGGCCGCTACTGAGGGCCTGCGTCCGCCCGAGCCCTCTTCTCGGGGGCGAGCGGACAGGCCGGTGTCCGGTGCAGGTGCGGCGGGGATGAGCACCCTTGAGTCCAGGAACAGCCCCGGCCCCGGCGCCGGAGAATGGGGGGACTTCATGGGTGCCCTGGCTCCCATTGGCCGCTTCTTCTTCTCGACCATCTTCATCCTCAGCGGCTTCTCGCACCTCACCAACGCGGAGGCGACGATCGGCTACGCGAGGAGCGCGGGATTACCTCTGGCGGCCTTCGGCGTGTACGCCTCGGGGGTGCTGCTGGTGGTGGGTGGCCTGTGCGTGCTGCTCGGCGTCTTCACCCGCATCGCCGCGGCGGGGCTCGCCGTGTTCATGGTCGTCGCGGCGCTCATCTTCCACGACTTCTGGCGCTTCACCGGCATGGAGGCGGAGGCGCAGCGCATCCACTTCCTCAAGAACATCTCCCTGATGGGAGGCGCGCTGCTGGTGGTGTTCTTCGGCCCGGGGCCCTACAGCGTGCGGGCCCGCTCCCGGGTGCTGGAGCGCCGCCGCGAGCGACGGGGCCGCCCTCCCGGAGCGATGC
>QKJM01000166.1 GCA_003249315.1 Archangium sp. | reverse complement strand
CGTCCCCGAGTCCTCCGGCAAGGGCATGAAGGTCGAGTCCACGGCCTTCCCCGGGATCGCCCACGAGCCCGCCTATCAGAACAAGGAAGTCCAGGAGTTCACTTTTTTGGCGATTGAAGCGTTTTGCAAGGACAAGATCGCGAAGCGGATCGGCAAGAAGTAGGCTGCGTTGCCATGTGGTTGCGTGCCCCCGTTCGTATCCGGCAGTGGCAGGGCCCCACGGTGGGTCTGCTCCTGATGCTGGCCCTGGTTGCCTGCACGCGGAGCAGCCCATCCCAGGAGGAATCGAGTATGAGCCAGGAACCGGCCAAGGATTTCACCCGGCACTGCGTCGGGCGCTTCTGCCTGGATGTCCCCGATACCCTGGGACGGACAGGGGATGGCTACCAACTCCAGCACCTCTCCGTGGAGGAGACGCTCTGGAAGGATCCGGACGACAAGGCCCGTAACGGAGTCTGGGAGGCGCGGTTGGCGCGCATCCGGGCGCTCGAAGCGCAGCGAGAACGGCCAGGGCACGTCCATGGAACCATCCTCGAGAAGCGCTCCTTCGACAGCATCGCCGCGCAGGGCGTCCTCTTCCACCGATTCGCCGTCCCGGAGATCTCCACCTGGGGCGCCCTCATGCGCCGCGGCCCAGTGGATGTCTGGCTGCAGATCGACGGGGACTCCGACCGGCAGCAGGACTGGGCAGCCCGCCTGATGGAGGTGGCCGGAGCCTACCGGCTGCCGGAGGCTCGGGAGAAGCTGCCCGCTCGCGGCAAGGACTGGTTCTACCTGCGCGAGGGCATGGTCGCTCTCCCCATGAAATACATGGAGGAGGCCAAGGTCCGCTTCGAGAGCGCTCCACTGGATCTCAAGATCGAGTTCTCCACGAAGACCATCAACAAGGCGAAGCGCCGGGGCCTCATGGACGCGTTCGCCGGGGCCATGGCCGCCTTCGGCAGCGCGCTGACCGCGGAGGAGAACATCGTTCCCCAGAAGGTCCGCTCCCGTAAGGTCGCGGGCCTGAAGGGCGAGGAGATGATCCTCCGTATGTCCGACAAGCATGAGCAGCGCCTGCACTGCCTCTGGGAGTACCCGGGCGAGGTGAAGTCCGGCTCCCATCCCCGCATGGTGATCGAGCTGGATGGAGACCTGGAGCAGGAGGAGGCCCTCCTCGCTCTCTGGGAGAAGCTGCTCGACTCGGTGCGGCCGGCGGGCGAATAGTCAGCAACCGGTCTGGTTGTCAGACAGGTTGGCGGCCGGAGGGAGGGCGGCTCGGGGGAGGGGGCTCCAAAAAGGCGACGGGCAGGCTCCCCTGGGGGAACCTGCCCGTTTTCCTTCAGCCGTGAGTCAGGCCGCCGCTAGGCGCGGATCTCCGGCTTGGACTCCGTCTGAGGAGGCACCGTCTCGGTCTGCTCGCCGCCCTCGGGCGGAGTCGCCGGCGTCTTGAAGGGGCTCTTCTCCAGCGCCGCGTCGAGCACCTCGTCCATGCGGGTGGCGAAGATGAACTCGATCTCGTTCTTCGCCTGGTCCGGCACGTCCTGGAGATCCTTCCGGCAGCGCTCGGGGAGGATGACGCGCTTGATGCCCGCGCGGTGAGCCGCCAGCACCTTCTCCTTGATGCCGCCCACCGGCAGCACCAGGCCGCGGAGGGTGGCCTCGCCCGTCATCGCCGTGTCGCCGCGCACCCGGATGCCCGTGAGGAGGCTGGTGAGCGCCGTGAGGATCGTCACGCCCGCCGAAGGGCCATCCTTGGGGATGGAGCCCGCCGGGAAGTGGAGGTGCAGATCCGTCTTCTCCAGGAAGTTGGGGCTGATGCCGAGCGCTTCCGCCTTGCTGCGCAGGTAGCTCAGCGCCGCCGTGGCGCTCTCCTTCATCACGTCGCCGAGCTGGCCGGTGAGCGTCATGCCGCCCTTGCCCGCCATCTTCGTCGCCTCGATGAAGAGCAGATCGCCTCCCGCCGCCGTCCAGGCCAGACCCGTGGCCACGCCAGGCACCTCGGTGCGCTCGGCGACCTCGGAGTAGAACATCTCGGGCCCCAGGATCTCCTTCACCCGGTTGCCGTCGATGGCCTGCTTCTCGGTCTTCCCGCCGGCCACTTCCACCGCCACCGCGCGGCAGATGTCCGCGATCCGGCGCTCCAGGTTACGCACGCCCGCCTCTCGCGTATAGGAGGTGGTCAGCGTGAGCAGCGCCTCGTCGGAGATGGAGATGTGGTCCTCGCTCAGCCCGTGCTCCTTGAGCTGCTTGGGCACCAGGTGGATGCGGGCGATGGCCTGCTTCTCCTCGAAGGTGTAGCCGGTGAGCTCGATGATCTCCATGCGATCCCGCAGCGGCCCGGGGATCGGATCCAACTGGTTCGCCGTGGCGATGAACATCACCTTGGAGAGATCGAACGGCACGTCCAGGTAGTGGTCGCTGAACGTGTTGTTCTGCTCCGGATCCAGCACCTCGAGCAGCGCCGCGCTGGGATCACCGCGGAAGTCCGCGCCGAGCTTGTCGATCTCATCGAGCATCATCACCGGGTTCTTCGTCCCGGCCTTCTTCATGCTCTGGATGAACCGGCCCGGCAGCGCGCCGACGTAGGTGCGCCGGTGGCCGCGGATCTCCGCCTCGTCACGCACGCCGCCCAGCGAGAGGCGCACGAACTTGCGGCCCACCGCCTTGGCGATGCTCTGACCCAGCGACGTCTTGCCCACGCCCGGAGGCCCCACCAGGCAGAGGATGGGCCCGCGCATGTCGTTCTTCAGCTTGCGCACCGCGAGGTACTCGAGGATGCGCTTCTTCACCTTCTTGATCCCGTAGTGGTCCTTCTCGAGGATCTGCCGGGCGTTCTCGATGTCGAGGTTGTCCTCGCTCATCTTGGCCCACGGCAGGTCGGCGATCCAATCGAGGTAGGTGCGCGCGACGGTGTACTCGCTGGAGGCCGCCGGAATCGTCTTCAGGCGGTTGAGCTCCTTGTTGGCGACCTTCTCCACCTCGGGAGGGAGGCCGGCCTTCTTCAGGCGCTCCTGGAGCTCGTCGAGCTCCTCCTCCTCCTCGCCCATCTCGCCGAGCTCTTCCTTGATCGCCTTGAGCTGCTGGCGCAGGTAGTACTCGCGCTGGGTCTTCGACATCTCGCCCTTCACGGCGGAGTCGATCTTGTTGGAGAGCTTGAGGATCTCCCGCTTGCGGTTGAGCAGCTCGAGGACGAGCTTCATCCGGGCCTTGAGGTCCACCGTCTCGAGGACGGCCTGCTTCTCCTCGATGGGGACGTCCACGTTGGCGGCGATGAGATCCGCCAGGTGACCGGGGTGGGTGATGGACTCCACCAGCTCGGTGGCGGCGGCCGGGAGCTCCGGCATCAGCTCGATCACCTCACGGGCGAGCTTCTTGAGGTTGATGCCGAGGGCCTCGACCTCGACGTTCTCCGCGGAGGTGCGATCCTCCACGGCCTCGACACGGGCCTTGAGGTAGGGGGCCTCCTGCACCAGCTCCATCACCCGGAAGCGCGCCAGGCCCTGGACGACGAGCGAGTAGTTGTCCTCGCCCATCTTCAGGAGCTTCACGATGCGGGCCACCGTGCCCATGGTGTACAGGTCGGCGGCGCCCGGGTCCTCCTCCTCGGCGCGGCGCTGGGTGACGACGCCGATCACCTGATCGTCGCGCACCGCGTCCTTGATGAGGGCGATGGTCTTCTGGCGGCCCACCGCGAGCGGCAGCACGCCGCCCGGGAAGAACACCGAGTTGCGGAGGGGCAGGATCGGGAGGACCTGAGGGATGTCCTCCTTGTTGATCATCCCCGGAGGTGCCATGGCCGTCGGCATGGCGGCAGCCCCACTCTTCTTCTTCTCTTCGGACATGTAGTCGATGCCTCGGTTTCCAGCCCGGCCACCCTGCGAACGGGCCGGTGTACTACTATGGTGTTCGATCTTCTGTGCGAGTCGACTCAACGTAGCAACCAAAACGCGCATGGCAAACGAGCTCGATGATTTTCCGACAGGGCGTCGCTTGAGAGACGGTCGCTCGCACGGGGTGGGGGGAGTGGGGCATCATGCGGACGCTGATGTCGCGGTGCGGCTCGGGACACCCGGTCGGTCGCGAGGGAGAGGACCGTGAAGAATCCCACTCGAGCCAGCGTGCTGCTGGCGGCTGCCCTCTGGGGGGCGGCATGTAGCTCCCCGGTGGAGGAGCCGGGCTCCACCCTGCCGGGCCGGTGTCAGGCCGAGGCCCCGCTGATCTCCGCGCAGAAGACGGACATCCTCTTCGTCATCGACAACTCGGGCTCCATGGCCGAGGAGCAGGCGGCCATCGCGACCGAGCTGCCCGCCTTCCTGAACGAGCTGCGACAGGGCAACGGGGTGGTGCAGGACTTCCGAGTGGGGGTGATTACCACCTCGGTGTACCAGCGCGCCTATTACGACAACCAGGAGCATCTCACCTTCTACGCCGACCAGTCAGGTCGGCTCCAGCCGGTGCCGGATCTGCAAGGTCGTCCCACGGCCATGCGATTCCTGGAGGAGGATGATCCGGAGCTGCTGAGCCGGTTCCGCCTGCTGGTGAGGCAGGGGACGGAGGGGAGCGGGCAGGAGACGCCCTTCGAGGCGGTGCGGCTGGCGGTGACGGCGCCGCTGGCGACGACGCCGGTGGAGGAGGGAGGCAACGGAGGGTTCCTGAGGGACGGGGCCCGGTTGCTGGTGGTGGTGGTATCGGACGAGGAGGACTGTAGCTCCCTGGAGCGGCCGCCGCCGGTGACGCTGACGCAGGACACCTCGAGGGATCTGTGCAGCGAGCAGGCGCACCTCCTCACTCCGGTGGAGGAGTACGTGCGCCTGCTGAGGAACCTGGTGGATGGGCAGGGGGAGCCCCGGGAGGTGCTGTGGGCGACGATCGGCCCGGTGGCGCTGGGGGACAAGCGGGCGGAACTGGTGGTGGACCAGACGCCCGAGGGGCCGGTGGTGCGCAACGCGGACTGCCCGACGTCCTTCGGTCCGGGGTACCGGCAGCGGGAGATGGCGGCGCTGTTCGACACGGGGCTGAAGAACCTGGATTCGATCTGCCGGGCGAGCTACCGGGACACGCTGGTGGATATCGCCACGCTGGCGACGACCGCGCAGAGCATCGAGGTGGTGAACCTGCCGGACCCGCGGCTGGTGCAGGTGCAGGTGACTCGCGGGGACGGGACGGTGCAGACGTGCAGCGTCCCGGGGGGCGATCTGACGTACGAGCCCTCGACGGCGCAGCGGGGTGCCCGGCTGTACTTCCAGTCCTCGTGTCCCAGAAGGGCCAACGATCAGAAGGTGGAAGTGAAGCTGCTCTGCGTGGACTGAGTCTTCGGCATACACTCGCCCACATCCTGCTGAGCCCGTCCGTCTGCCCACCAGGCAACAAATCCTGGCGAATGTCAGGCCCGTGGTCATACTGAACCCGTTTTCAGGTCCTGCGTGGGACGGGTGACGTGATGAGTGCGATGGCCCAGAGGCTGACGGTAACGGTGGAGGCGTTGAGGGAGGAGATCCGCCGGCTGCAGGCGGCGCCGAGGAAGTACCTGGCGACGCTGCGGACGGGGGTGGAGGCGTTCGACGAGCTGCTGCCGGCGGGAGGGCTGCCGCTGGGGCAGGTGGTGGAGCTGTGGGGAGAGGCGGCCTCGGGGAGGACGAGCCTGGTGCTGAGGGCGGTAGCGGAGGCGCAGCGGGCTGGGAGGCTGTGCGCGTACGTGGATGGGCCGTGGGAGCTGTACCCGCCGGCGGCGGTGGCGGCGGGAGTGGACGCGTCGAGGTTGCTGATCGTCCGGCCGAAGGTGGCGGATCAGGCGGCGTGGTCGGCGGTGCAGTTGGTGAGGAGCGGGGCGTTCGCGTGCGTGGTGGTGGATCTGACGCGAGGCCCGCCGGGGAGGGGGGAGGGAGGGGTGAGGCTGACGCCGGTGGAGGGCAAGCGGCTGATGGACGCGGCGGCGCGAGGGGGGAGTCTGGTGGTGCTGCTGACGGCCCCGGAGGCCCCGGGGGACGGGATGATGAGGTTGCGGACGGCGGCGCGAGGGGAGGATGGGCTGGCGGTGGAGGTGGTGCGCAGCCGGCAGGGAGGGCTGGGCGCGAGAGCGCTGGTTCCCTGGAGCGCGCTCTACCCGGAGCTGGGGACGACGAAGGCGCGGTGGGGCGCGGAGCTGGCGCCGGCGGTGGACGTGACGGTGCCGGAGCTGCGGGAACCCCCGAGGGAGCAGGGAAAGGGTTCGCGCGGAATCCTGGGGCAGCGCCCGGGGAGGGACGCGCCGATGCCGTCCGTGCGAGCGGATCTGGGCGTGGCGCTGCACTGAGGCGAGGGGAGGAGATCCATGCGAGTGGGATATCTGCATTTCCCGCGCTTCCCGGTGCAGCGGAAGGTGTTGGAGCTGCCGGAACTGGCGGGGAAGCCGTTCGTGCTGGTGGAGGAGGTGCGAGGCCAGCAGCGGGTGGCGTTCGCGTCGACGAGCGCGCTGAAGGCGGGGGTGAAGCCGGGGATGACGCTGACGGCGGCGAGCGCGCTGGAGCCGGGGCTACAACACTTCCCCTACCGGCCGGAGGAGGAGCGGCGGGCGCTGATGGGGGTGGGGGAGATGCTGCTGACGCTGTCGCCGGGGTTTCAACTGTCGGAGCCGGACGGGCTGTGGTTCGACGCGGGGGCGGCGCACCTGCTGAAGGGGGAGGAGGGGCTGTGCGGGAAGGCGCTGGCGCTATGCATGGAGCACGGCTGGAGG
>QKJM01000561.1 GCA_003249315.1 Archangium sp. | reverse complement strand
GGCTCCTGATGGCGGGGGAAGGAAACCAGGACAAGGAGAAACTCCAGGCGGCGGCGGAGTCCTTGTCTCAGTCGCTGCGGTCCGCCGAGCCACCCTTCTGCAAAGGCCAGCAGCACCACCCCATCTCCCGACTCATTGCCAAGAAGCTCGCGCAGCATTCTACACTCAAGGGGCTCTTCCAACCTCGGGATCCGCGCTTCGTAGCGCGGGCCAAGGACGAGAAGGCGCACTGCGGTTATCAGGACTGGCATCGCAAGGTGGACAGGGAGGTCATCACCTGGCTCGACAAGCATTCCAGGACTACACCCGAGGAGTTCATAGCCATGTTGCGCGAAATCTACAATCGCCCGGAGCTGAAAGCGAGATTCCCCCATGGCTTCTGAATCCACAAACGCCCAACGCTTCTTCGTCCTACAAGAAGCCATGGGCTCTCGGCATGACACCGATTGCGATACGATTGAGCCCTGCAATGTCGGTGACGCCCCTCGCTGCCCACGATGCGGCGACGTCGTCGGGTTGTTGAAGTGGCTCCCCCCCTACAGGGTCGCGTTGGAGTTGCACGGTGAAGAACCGGGCGACTACATCCGCGGTACCGGGTATGAACGGCTCGTCTCCGAACGGTTCGCGGAGGCCTTCCGCGCGGAAGGGCTCACCGGGCTGGAGGGCTTCCACCCCGTCGAGATAGCTCGGGTACGCTTCATGAAGAAGCGAGTTCGCAAACCCATCACCGCGCCCCGCTACTACGTCGTCTGGCCCTGCTTCGGCCGAGCCGCGGTGGACCTGGTGCTCAATCGCGTTCGCTTCGCCCCTCCCCTCTCCTGTATGGAGTGCCGCTGCACGGGCATTGATGCCGTCCATGGCTTCGTCCTCGAACCAGGCACCTGGGCAGGTGAGGACATCTTCCGCCCTCGCGGCATGCAGGGCGACATCGTCGTCTCCGAGCGCTTCAAGGTCTTCGTCGAGCGGCACGGGCTGACCAACATGGTGCTCACCCCCACCGAACAGATCGTGTGGGATCCCTCCAATCTCGGACCCGCCCCTCTTCCTACGGCGTGAGCCAGAAGACTCCCGGAACAGCACAGTGGCGAAACGACCTCGTCGCGGCCTTCAAGGAGGGCGACGAGGCCCGGGCGCGAGCCCAGGTATCCCAGCTCGACGCGCGCAAGGCCCGGCCCTTGCTGGAGGCCATGCTGGAGGACCGGGATGCAGTCGTGCGCCAGGCAGCGGCATTCGGCCTCGGCGAGCTGGGTGGTGCCGCCAGCGCCAGGCGTCTCGAGCACCAGCTTGCCCTGGAGGAGGCGCGGGGGGACCATGACGGAGCCGCCGTCGCGGAGGTCCTCACACAGGCCCTCGGACACATCAAGGGAGCGAGCGCACGGGCGAGCCTGGTACGCAGGCTGGCGCGACTGGTCGCCGCAGGCAGGCCAGAGCCCGCGGATTTGAATGACGTGACCTGCGCACTGTGGCGTAACCGGCACCCGGACCTGATTCCCGTCGTCAGACAGAGCCTGGAGCAGCTCACGCTTCCAGCTCCTACCGCCCTGCACGGCCTGCTCGTGCTGCTGGAAAAGTCCCCGGAAGAACTCAGTGCATGGACCGCCGACAGCTCCGTCCCCATCGAATTCAAGGGCGAGGTGCTCACAGTGCTCACCGAAGAGATACCCGAAGCGCTCGTCTCCGCCCTCCCCGCCTTCATCTCCTCGGCTCGGGCCCTGGTGAACACGGCCGTGGAGCACAAGGGCGCGGCGTCGGGCTACTGTGTGGACTTGTTCACCCTGCTCCTCCTGCGCCCGGAGCATCTCCTCCCATTGCTCCCGGAAGCAGTCCGCGCCGAATTGCATGAGTTGGCCCGGAGACTGGTCGCGGCAACTTCCTCTCTCAAGTGCTCCCTTCAAGCCGCTGCCCTTCTCAAACACCTGGGCCACCCGGAAGATGCCGTGCTCCTCGAAGCCCATCGGCCTGCGGACCCCGTCCTGGCCAAGGTCTTCGATGATGCTGCCCGGGTGCTGCGCGGACTTCCCTCCCCCTGACAAATCGTCTGACCTCCCCTGCGCCACCCAAACATGAAGGCGAGGTTCCCCCATGGATTCTGAAACTTCTGCCTCCCAGCGCTTCTTCGTCCTGCAAGAAGCCATGGGCTCTCGGCACGACACCGTCTGCTTCACACTCAAGCCCTATAATCTTTCAGAAGATCCGCACTGCCCACGGTGCGGAGAGGGGCTTGGCGCATTGACGTGGCTCCCCCCGTACAGGGTCGAGTTGGAACTGCACGGGGAGGAGCCGGGTGATTATTTCCGAGGCCCTGGGTACGAGCGGATCGTCTCCGAGCGGTTCGCGGAGTCCTTCCGCGCGGAGGGACTCACCGGACTGGAAGGCTTCCACCCCGTCGAGGTGGCGCGAGTCCGCTCCATGAGGAAGAGAACCCGCAAGCCCATCACCGTGCCCCGCTACTACGTCGTCTGGCCCTGCTTCGGCCGAGCGGCGGTGGACCTGGTACTCAACCGCGTACGCTTCTCCCCTCTACCCTCCTGCACGGAATGCCGCTCCACGGGCATTGATGCCGTCCATGGCTTCGTCCTCGAACCCGGCACCTGGGCGGGAGAAGACGTCTTTCGCCCACGCGGCATGCAGGGCGACGTCGTCGTCTCCGAGCGCTTCAAGGACTTCGTCGAGCTGCACGGGCTGACCAACATGGTGCTCACCCCCACCGAACAGTTCGTGTGGGACCCCTCCAATCTCGGACCCGCCCCTCTTCCGACGGCGTGAACCTCAGTCTCTCGGGAGGCTCGACACGAGGCATCCTCCCGGATATCCATCCATGCCCTGCGTTGACGCTGCTGGCCCCTCAGGATAGGTCTACTTCGGGAGATATCGTCGCAACAACCCTGCCGGGAAGGCCCCATGCTCTCGAGCTTACTGCTGGTGGTATTGACGCAATTCATCCCGTGCTCTCCCGGCGAAACGTCGCTGGCGTGCTACTGCAAGCAGGGCACCGTGAGCGCCTGCGTGACGCTCGCGGCGGACGACGCCCGCCAGGCGGCGGCGGTGCTGGACGAGGTGGTGGGAGCCCTGGAGGCGATGGAGCAAGGGCTCCAGATGGCGGGGGAAGGAGACCAGGACAAGGAGAAACTCCAGGCAGCGGCGGAGTCCTTGTCCCAATCGCTGCGGTCCGCAGAGCCACCCTACTGTAAAGGCCAACAGCACCACCCCATCTCCCGACTCATTGCCAAGAAGCTCGCGCAGCACTCTACGCTCAAGGGGCTCTTCCAACCTCGGGACCCGCGCTTCGTAACGCGAGCCAAGGACGAGAAGGCGCACTGCGGTTATCAGGAGTGGCACCGCAAGGTGGACGAGGAAGTCATCGGCTCGCTCGAAGACTCCCCCAAGGCCACACCAGAGGAGTTCATCGCCAAGTTGCGCGCAATCTACAGCCGCCCCGAGATGAAGGCGAGGTTCCCTCATGGGTTCTGAGGCTTCCAATACCCAGCGATTCTTCGTCCTGCAAGAAGCCATGGGCTCTCGGCACGACACCGATTGCGACACGCTCGATCCCTGCAATGTCGGTGACGCTCCTCGCTGCTCACGATGCGGCGACGTCATTGGATTGCTTACGTGGCTCCCCCCCTACAGGGTCGCGTTGGAGCTGCACGGAGAGGAACCGGGCGATTATATCCGCGGCCCCGGGTACGAGCGACTCATCTCCGAACGGTTCGCAGAGGCCTTCCGCGAGGAAGGGCTCACCGGGCTGGAGGGCTTCCACCCCGTCGAGGTCCTCCGAGTGCGCCGCATGGGGAAGAGGGCGCGCAAGCCCATCACCGTGCCCAACTACTACGTCGTCTGGCCCTGCTTCGGCCGCGCGGCGGTGGACCTGGTACTCAACCGTGTACGCGTCTCCAAGCCCCCCTCCTGTATGGAGTGCCACTGCACGGGCATTGACTCCACTCACGGCTTCGTTCTCGAACCCGGCACCTGGGCAGGAGAAGACGTCTTCCGCCCCCGCGGCATGCAGGGAAGAGTCGTCGTCTCCGAGCGCTTCAAGGACTTCGTCGAGCGGCACGGGCTGACGAACATGATACTCACTCCCACCGAGCAGTTCGTGCGCGATCCCTCCAACCTCGGGCCCGCCCCCCTTCCAACGGCGTGAGTTCACACAACTCGCCCGACACCTTCACTCGACTCGTGCGGTGGCACTACGGAAATATCACGTCCTGGAGAGTGACGCTGCGCTCGCCTTCGGCGTTCCACAAATCGAGCGTGTACGGGCCTGGAGGTAACTCTCCCTCCCATTCCGCCTCCACGAACAGGCGCTGCCGCATCGTCCCGGGGAGCAGAGGCTCCGATGGCCACAGCCGGATCACCGTCAGCCTCGCGCCATCCCGGCCGGCCAACTCCGCACGCACCATGCTACAGGGTGCGCTGTCCGTATTCTGAACCTCCAGTTCCAGTGCCAATCGTCTCCGAGCCCGATAGGCGATGGCCCGACGTACATTGAGGAGTTCCCTGGGGCGCTGAGTGAAGCCCTGGTCGGGAAGCAGGACCCGGGTCGAAACTCCTGCTTCGTCCAGCAGCCCGGCCTCCCTCATGCCGAGAAGGCCATTTGGTGGTGAGGAGGATGATTGTGCAACGGCGGAAGTACCCCCGAGCAGGGCGAGTAACAGGAGGGAAGCAGGGGGCAGAGCAGTCACGGACATGAAATCTCCGAAGTGGCGGAGGCTAACAGAAACCTCTGGAGTAGGTCTCCATCCCATTCTCCCTCCCGCGGCTTCTACTCGAAGCGCTGCACCGCCATCACATCCACGGTGGTGGAGACCCTGGCGCTCTCCGGTCCGCTCTCACCCGTCGTCACGAGTCCACGCCGTTTGTCGATGGGGTTCCACGCAACCAGGCAGACGGGATGGATCTGCCCTCCAGGTGTGCGGGCCAGGGTGAAGCGGCCGTAGGCGCGCTCCTCGCCGAGGAGGATCCGCCCCGTCACCACGGTGCCAGGCGGAAGCCTCCCCAGCTCCGTCTCCACCACAAGCGTAGCAGGACCCTCGCGCACGATGATGCTCCCGGGGCCCTCGACAATAAAGGTGGCACCGCCGATGTCCCCACTGCGGATACCCAGCTTCTCCATGGTCTCCAGGGAGCGGGGAGGACACTCCTCGGGCGCGGGGGTGGAACGAACCTGGGGACCGACGCAGGCCGTTTGAGCCACGGCGGCCCCCACGACGCACGCCTTGCCCAGGGCCTCGAGCATCGTGCAGGACTGCTGCGTCTTCGGGGAACAGAGGAGCTGCCGCGGAGTCTTCATGCGAGTGCTGTCTTTCTCGGGCGTCGCGCTGGCGACGAGCGCAGGGGTTCTAGCCCTCGGGGGCTCTGCGCCCTCGTCACCTTCCGGTGGCTCGACGCGGGACGCCACTTCCTGGCCGGAAGCCCTGGTGTCCAGCCGCGAGCCTCCCACCGCGAGCAGGGTCACGAACCCCAGCAACACCGCCAGTACGGCAACGACGAGTCCCCAGGGAACGGCAAAGACTCGCGACGACGCCGAAGCGGGCGATGCCTCCTTCTCCTCGGGAGGCGAGCCGTCCAAGGAGGGTGGCGAGGACTCGGAGGAGGACTCCGGCGCGGGAGACAGAGTCCCACGCCGGGGCTCATACCCCTGCAACCGCTCCATCCGGGCCAGCTCCGCCTCCAACTCCAAGGCAAGCACCCTGTCGCGCGCGGTGGTGACATTGTCCGGCGAGTACGGCTCGCACAGCGGCACGTCCCAGGCCGCATCCGCTCCGGCTAACACCGCCTCCAGAGCCTCGCCCAATGCCTTCGCCTCTCCCAGGCGAGTTCCGGGCTCCTTCTCCAGCAGACACATGCACAGCTCGCCCAGCGCCTCGGGCACCCTCCGGTTGCGCTCGTGCGGCGGCACCGACGAGTGCGTGAGGATGGACTCGGCCAGCTCACCCTCGTAGTTCCCCTGGAAGGGCAGAGCATCGGTGAGCAGCTTGTAGAGCACCACGCCGAGCGCCCACACGTCGTCGCCCGGTGTGGGCGGGTAGCGCTCCTCCTCCCGGCGCTGACGCATGAAGCGGATGGCCTCGGGGCTCTGGTAGGAGCGCGTGCCCGGCACCCGCCAGCCCGTCACCTCCGGCGCCCCCTCGTAGGTGCCCACCCCGAAGTCCACCAGCGCCGGCCGGCCATCCTCCCTCACCAGGATGTTCTCCCCCTTCACATCGCGGTGAACGATGCCCACCGCATGCACCTCCGCCAGGTAGCGCGCCAGCGGCACCAACATCTCCGCCACCTGCCGGGCCGAGGGATTCTCCTGCCTCGCCCAGTCATACAGCGTGCGCCCGCGCACGTACTCCATGGCGATGTAGAGATAGCCCGGCGCGTCGGCGGGCCACTTCCCGTGCCCCTCCAGCGGCACCCCGCCCACCTGGCGCAGGCGCAGCAGCACCTCCAACTCCCGCAACCCCCACTCATCCGTCCCCGCCAACGAGAGGAACTTCACCGCGTGGAGCCGTCCTCCGCGCCGCGCCCGGAACACGGCGCCGAAGCCGCCCTCTCCCAGCTTCTCCTCCAGGAGGTAGCTGTCCACCCGCTCGCCCACCTCCGGCACCCATTCCGCGCTCGCCTCCTGGCCCATGCGTCCTCCCACCTCGAAGGTGGGTCAGCGTAGCATGACGCATCAGAACGGGCGCGAGCCCGAGCCTCCCCCAGGCGCTCGACC
>QKJM01000128.1 GCA_003249315.1 Archangium sp. | reverse complement strand
CCGCCTCCAGGGGGCGGCCGGTGAGGTTGGAGAGGATGGGCAGCGTCGGCGCCTTGCGCTCCACTCGCCGCACGCACGCGGTGAACTCCTCCAGGATGGGGTCCATCATGGCGGAGTGGAAGGCATGGGACGTCAGCAGGCGCCGGGCCCGCACGCCCTGGGCCTCCAAGCGCCGCTCGAGGGCCTCGATGGCGTCGGTCGCTCCGGCCACCACGCAGCGGCCGGGGGCGTTGACGGCCGCGAGCGAGAGCTTCCCGTCCGGCAGCATCGGCTGGAGGGCCTCCTCCGTGAGGGGCACGGACAACATGGAGCCCGCGGGCAGGCTCGCCATCAGTCTGCCGCGCTCGCACACCAGCGCCAGCGCGTCCTCGAGGGAGAAGACGCCCGCCAGGCACGCGGCCACGTACTCGCCGATGCTGTGCCCGAGCAGGACGTCCGGCTTCAGGCCCCAGTGCATGAGCAGGCGGGCCAGGGCGTACTCCACGGCGAAGAGCGCGGGCTGGGTCCACTCGGTGTTGCGCAGCCGCTCGTCCGAGGCGGTGCCGTCACGGCCCAGCACCAGCGAGCGCAGATCCTCGTTGCGCAGGGCCCGCACGCGCTGCGCGCAAGCATCGACGTGCTCGCGGAACACGGGCTCGCGCGCGTAGAGGTTCGCCGCCATGCCCGCGTACTGGGAGCCCTGCCCGGAGAAGAGGAAGGCCACCGAGGGGCGCTGCGACGGGCGTTGGCGCAGGGAGGTGTCGTCCGCGGCGTCGAGCACGCGCAGCGCGTCCTCCACGTCCCGGGCCACGAGGCAGCGGCGCCAGGCGAAGTGCTGGCGCCCGCTCTGCAGGGTGAAGGCCACGTCCGCCAGGTTCACGTCCGGGTGGCTCTCCAGGTGCTCGGCGAGGTCGTCCGTGGCCCGCTCCAGCGCGGCGGGCGTCCGGGCGCTGAGCACCAGGAGCTGGTAGGGCGCGGCCGGCGCCGACTCCTGGCGCGGGGGCTCCTCGAGGATGACGTGCGCGTTGGTGCCGCCGATGCCCAGCGAGGAGACTCCCGCGCGTCGGGGGCCTCCGCGGCCCTGCCACGGGCGCGGACGGTCGTTCACGAAGAACGGGCTGTTGGCGAAGTCGATGGTCGGGTTGGGACGACGGTAGTGCAGGCTGGGGGGAATGATGCCGTCGCGCAGCGAGAAGGCCGTCTTGATGAGGGCGGTGACTCCCGAGGCCGCGTCGAGGTGCCCCACGTTGGACTTCACCGAGCCGAGGGCGCAGAACTGCTTCTGCTCGGTGTGCTGCCGCCAGGCCCGTGTCAGGCCCTGCACCTCGATCGGATCTCCCAGCGGCGTCCCCGTTCCGTGGGCTTCGACGTAGCCGATGCTGTCCGGGGAGACGTCGGCGGCGCCCAGGGCCTCGAGCACCACCTCGGATACGCCCTCGGCGCTGGGGGCCATGAAGCCCACCTTGAGGTTGCCGTCGTTGTTGACGGCGGTGCCGAGGATGATGGCGTAGACGTGGTCTCCATCGGCCAGGGCGCGATCCAGCGGCTTGAGCATCACGCAGCCCACGCCGCTGCCGAAGATGGTGCCGCTGGCGTCCGCGTCGAAGCTGCGACAGTGGCCGTCCCTGGAGGCCACGCCGCCCTCCTTGTGGAGGTAGCCGTCGCGCGTATGCACCAGCACCGAGGCACCGCCGACGAGCGCCACGTCACACTCCTCGTTGAGCAGCGCCTGGCAGGCCACATGCGTGGCCACCAGCGAGGAGGAGCATGCGGACTGCACCAGGTGGCTGGGGCCTCGCAGGTTCAGCTTGTAGGAGACGCGCGTGGGCAGGTAGTCCTTGTCGTTGGCCACCTGGAGTTGCAGCGTGTCCGTGGCCATGGCCACCGGATTGCGCATCAGGTTGTAGAGCAGGTACGTGTCCATCGCCGCGCCTGCGTACACGCCCACGCGTCCCGGGTAGCGCTGCGGATCGTACCCCGCGTCCTCCAGCGCCTCCCACGCGCACTCGAGGAAGTGGCGATGCTGCGGATCCATGAGCGCCGCTTCCTGCGGAGGGATTCCGAAGAAGCCGGCATCGAAGCGCTCCATCTGCTCGAGGCTGGAGGCTGCCTTGACGTATCGGGGATCCTTCAGCAGCTCCGGCGCCACGCCCCTGCGCGCCAGCTCCTCCTCCGAGAAGAATGACACCAACTCCCTGCCATCACGGATCTGCCGCCAGAAGTCGGAGAGGGTCTCGGAGCGAGGGTAGTGCCCTGCCATGCCGATAATCGCAACCTCTGTACCGCTGTAACCCATTTGGCTCCCTGTGCATGGACCTCGGAACGCGCGACTTTAGTTGTCGATGTGCGGGGCCTGCAATACGCGTCCGTGACGAACCGGCGCGCCCTGCCTTGACCGGGGGAAAGCCGCTGTGTCAGGGTTTGGAGTGGTCTAAATCTCGTCGGCAAGGCTGGTTTTTCTTTCGTGTGCGTCTCCGCTCTTTCGACCTTTTCCGAAGTGGTGGAGCTGCGTGCTGATTCGCAGCCCGAAGCTCGTGCCTATACCTTCCTTCTCGACGGTGAGTCGGAGGAGGAGTCGCTGAGCTACGAGCAGCTCCGGCGGAGGGTGCGGGCGATCGGAGGGCTGCTCCAGGAGGCAGGGGCGCGCGGAGAGCGCGTGCTGCTGCTGTTCCCCCCGGGGCTCGACTACGTGGCCGCCTACCTGGGGTGTCTGCACGCTGGGGCGATCGCCGTCCCCGCCTATCCGCCGGATCCGATGCGTCTGGCGCGCACGCTCCCCCGGCTGGAGTCGCTGATCTCCGACGCGCGGGCGCGCTTCGCGCTCACGCTGTCAGGCATCCGCGAGATGGCCGAGGCGTTCGGAGAGCAGGCCGCGTCGCTCGGAGCGCTGAACTGGCTCTGCGTGGAGGAGGCCACCGAGGCCCATGCCTTGGCGTGGAAGGATCCGGGCTCCACTTCCGACACGGTGGCCATGCTGCAGTACACTTCGGGTTCCACCGGCTCTCCACGCGGAGTGATGCTCACGCACGGCAACCTGCTGCACAACTCCGCCGCCATCCAGCGTTGCTTCGGTAGCAACGAGCGGAGCAGGGGCGTCATCTGGTTGCCGCCGTACCACGACATGGGGCTCATCGGAGGCATCCTCCAGCCGCTGTACGTGGGCTTCCCCGTCGTCCTCATGTCGCCGCTGGACTTCCTGTCGCGCCCCCTTCGCTGGTTGCGGGCCATCTCGCACTACCGGGGCACCATCAGCGGCGGGCCCAACTTCGCCTTCGAGCTCTGCACGCGCAAGGTCACCCCCGAGGAGCGGGCGGCGTTGGACTTGAGCTCCTGGGATCTGGCCTTCAACGGCGCGGAGCCCATCCACCCCGCGACGATGTTGCGCTTCTGCGAGACCTTCGCGCCCAGCGGCTTCCGCGCTGAGTCCGTGTACCCGTGCTATGGGCTCGCCGAGGCCACGCTCATCGCCGCGGGAGGTCGCAAGGAGGCGCCGCCCGTCCTGCGCTCCTTCTCCAGGACGTGGGTGGAGCGCGGCCAGGCCGTCGAGCTGCCGTCCGAGGCTCCCGAGGCCTCGACGCTCGTGGGGTGTGGCTTCTCGCTGGAGGGGCAGGAGCTGCTCCTCGTGGAGCCGGAGTCGCGGCTGCCCGTCGTCCCGGGGCGGATCGGGGAGATCTGGCTGCGCGGGCCGAGCGTCGCCAAGGGCTACTGGAATCGCCCCGAGGAGACGCAGGCCACCTTCCAGGCCCGCCGGGCGGACACGGGCGAGGCCGGGTACCTGCGCACGGGCGATCTCGGCTTCCTCGATGACGGAGAGCTCTTCGTCACCGGCCGCATCAAGGATCTGCTCATCGTCCGTGGTCGCAACTACTACCCGCATGATCTGGAGCGGACGGCGGTGGCGTGCCACCCCGCGCTCCGGCCCGGGTGCTCGGCCATCTTCGAGGTGGCGCAGGAGGACGAGCCGCGGCTGGTGCTGGTGCAGGAGGTGGACACTCGCAAGTCCTTCGAGGTGGAGGCGCTCGTGGAGTCCATTCGCGGCTCCGTCGCCGACGAGCACGGCGTCCACCTGCACGAGGTGGTTCTCATCTCCCCGGGCGGCATCCCGAAGACGTCGAGCGGGAAGATCCAACGTCGGGCGACCCGGGAGGCCTACCTGGCCGGCCAGCTCCAGGTGGTGGCCAGCGACGTGGCGGCCTCCGGCGCCGAGTCCGTCATCCCCACGCCGCGAGCGGATGAACTGCGCGCCCTGCCTCGTGAGCAGCGGGCCCAGGTGCTCGAGTCCTGGTTGAGCAGCCTCATCTCCGCGACCCTGCACGTGCCCGCCGCGCGGATCGATCGCTCGGTGCCCCTCGTCCAGCATGGGCTCGACTCGCTCCGCCTGGTCGAGCTCCGCGCGGCGGTGGAGGCCGCGACCGGGGTGTCCGTTCCACTGGTGTCCCTGATGGAGGGCCTGCGCCTGGACGAGCTGATCGGCCGCTGCGCGGATGCGCTCGAGCGGCAGGGTGGAGCAGAGGCCGGGCCGCGGCGCGAGCCGCGTGAGGGCTCGCTGCCGCTCTCCTATCCCCAGGAGGAGATGTGGCTGGCCTCGCGGCTGCAGCGCGGCAGTGGTGGCTACCACATCCCCGCGGCTCTGAGGCTGCGCGGGGAGCTGCGGACCGACGTGTTGGAGACCTCGCTGCGGGAGATCATCCACCGCCACGAGGCGCTGCGCACCTGCTTCCCCGAGGTGGGAGGCTCGCCGGTGCAGCGCATCCTCCCCGCCGGGCCCGTGCCGCTGCCGGTGGAGGACTGGAGCGCGGTGCCCTCCGGAGAGCGGGATGAGCGGGTGCGCCAGGAGGCATTGGCCGAGGCGCTCGCCCCGCTCGACCTGGAGGCGGGCCCGCTGTACCGGGCGCGGCTGCTGCGGCTGGAGGAGCGGCTGCACGTGCTGCTCTTCACGGTACATCATGCGGTGGCCGATGGCTGGTCCATGGGCATCCTCGTGGACGAGCTGGCGCGGTTCTACTCGGCCCACCAGCGGGACGTGCCGCCGGTGCTGCCCGAGCTGCCCTACCAATACGCCGACTTCGCCCTCTGGCAGCGGCGGCACCTGACGGGCGAGCACCGCGAGAGGTTGCTGGGTTTCTGGCGGCGCCAACTCGCGGATCTCCCCACGGAGCCGCGGTTGCCCGTGGATCGCGAGCCGGGGACGGTGCCCGACGGGCGGGGCGCGAACCTGCGGGTGCTGCTGCGGCCGGAGCTCACCCATCGGCTCCAGGCGGCCTGTGCCCGGGCCGGGGTGACGCCCTTCATGTGGCTGCTGGCGGCCTTCCAGGTGCTGCTGCACCGCACCACCGGCCAGGAGGATCTGCCGGTGGGCGTCGCCGTCCTGGGCCGGGAGCTCCCAGGCACCGAGCGGCTCATCGGTAACTTCATCAACATGGTGGTGATGCGCACGCGGCTCGGGGGGGATCCTCCCTTCGCGGAGCTGCTCGGGAAGGTGCGTCACACGGCGCTGGAGTCCTTCGCCCACCAGGAGCTGCCCTTCGAGCTGCTCGCGCGCGAGGCCTTCCCCGAGCGCACGGCGAAGCGCCAGCCTCTCTTCCGGGTAGCCTTCGGCACGCAGAACCAGCCTCGCGAGCGGCTGGTGCTGCCGGGCCTGGAGGTGGAGATGCTGGAGTTCGACTACGGCGTGTCGCGGTTGGATCTGACGCTGTGGGTGTCCGAGACGCCCGAGGGCATGCAGTGCGTGTGGACCTATGCCACGCGCCTGTTCGAGGCGGGCACGGTGGAGCGCCTGCATCGGCAGCTCGAGCGGCTGTTGGAGGCCACCCTGGAGAAGTCGGAGAGCCGGCTCTCCGCGCTGCCTCTGGAGGTCGCGGACGGAGGGGGCGCCATGAAAGGGGCGCTGGCGAAGCTGGGGAGCCACCGGCGGCGCCGGGGTACCGGAGACTCGGGAGCGGACGTACCATGAAACCATCGTTGCCTGGGCTGGGGGCGAGGACTCGCAAGCCCGTCAAGCTCTCCAGTGGGGAGCTCGTCACCACCCGGCTGCCCGAGGGTGGCCTGGAGTATCCGATCATCATCGAGCCCCGCGTGCCGGGTCTGGAGCTGGTGACATGGGCCGGTGACAACCGCGCCTTCCTCGAGGAGTTGCTGGGGCGCCACGGAGGCGTGCTGCTGCGCGGCTTCCAGTTGGAGGGTGTCGGCGCCTTCGCGGGCTTCGTCCGGGCCTCCTCGGGTGAGCCGCTGCCCTATCTGGAGCGCTCCTCTCCCCGCGATCTGGTGGAGGAGCAGGTCTACACCTCCACCTCCCACCCGGCCGAGCAGGAGATCTTCCTGCACACCGAGCAGTCCTACAACCTCACCTTCCCGGGGCGGATCTACTTCCACTGCGTGACGCCGGCCGCCGAGCGGGGGGCCACGCCCATCGCCAGCACCCGCCGGATCGTCCGCGAGTTGCCCAGGGAGCTCGTCGAGCGCTTCCTCGAGCGCCGCTACCGATACGTGCGCAACTTCGGCGGCGGCCTGGGGCTGTCCTGGCAGACGGCCTTCCAGACGCAGGAGCGCGCCGTGGTGGAGCGCTACTGCCGGGAGAACCAGATCGACTTCCAGTGGCTCGACGGGGAGCGGCTGCGCACCAGCCAGGTACGCCGCTGCGTGGCCAGGCACCCGCGCACCGGCGAGCTGGCCTGGTTCAACCACGCCACGTTCTTCAACGTGAGCACCCTGGAGCCGGAGCTGGTGGCCC
>QKJM01001030.1 GCA_003249315.1 Archangium sp. | reverse complement strand
AGGACACCGGCGGCCGCACGTCCTCGCTGGCCGTCAGCGCCGCCGAGGACGAGGCGAAGGACTTGAGCAGGAACACCAGGAGGATGGTCATCATGTCCATCATCGCGGTGATGTTCAGCTCCTTGATCTCACCGGCCGCCTCGCGCTCCCTGCGCTTCTTGCGCGCCAGGGCCTTGCGGAAGCGCATGCGCTGCAGCGACTCCTCGTCCACCGGCGCCTGGGGCGTGCTTTCCACGGGACCCGCCATCAGAGCGCCCCCAGGGTGACATCCGGAAAGAGCAGCCGGCGCGGGCGCTCCTGCGTCTCGCGGATGGCGTCCATGGTCTGGATGAGCGCCTCGTATGGAATCTCCGCGTCCGCGCCGACGATCACCTTCGTCTCGGAGGGGAAGGCGGCCTTGATCTTCACCATCTGCGCGTTGAGGGCGGCGTAGTCATAGGCGCCGTCCGACAGGAGGGGGATGGTGGGCGCGCCGTCCTGGCCGAGGACGGCGTTCTCGCTGTTGACGAAGTGCCCCTTCTTGCTGATGAGCACGCTGAGCATGAGCCGCGGCTGATCCGGGTTCTCCTCCTGGGGCGCCACCGAGGTGCTGGGGCCGCCGTAGCCCGGCGCGCTCACGTTGAGGATGCCGAAGGCCGCCAGCCCGTTGATGGACAGCAGCATGAAGATGATGAGGTTCATGAGGATGTCGAGGTAGGGGACGATGTTCAGCTCCCCCATCTCCTCTTCCTCACGAGGCTTCAGCTTGCGCCGCGAGTAGTAGAACGCCATGCGGACCCCTCCCCGTCGTCGGAGGGCCTCAGGCGGCCCGCACCGCCTCGTCGCCGGCGTGGCCCGCGGCGCGCCGCGCCAGCAGGTTCTCCAGCTTCAGGGCGTTGAGCTCCATGCCCTCCACCATGTTCTTCGCGTACGAGGTGAGGAACAGGTGGAAGATGATGCACAGCACCGCGATGGAGAGCGCGAAGGCGGTGTTGTTCATCGCCTTGGAGATGCCGTCCGAGAGCAGCGCCTGCTTCTGATCGGCGGGCACGTTGCCGAGCGCCTGGAAGGTGCCGATCAGTCCGAAGATGGTGCCCACCAGACCCACCAGCGTGGCGATGTTGGCCAGCGACCACAGCCAGGGAATCCGCGCCGTCACGTGGGGGCTGTGCTCCACCACGGCCTCCTCCACCGCCTTGGCCACCTCGATCTCCCCGGCGTTGGCGCGGGTGAGGCCGGCGCGAATGACCTTGGCCAGCGGCGAGTTGGGCGCGGCGGCGCACAGCTTCACCGCCCGATCCACGTTGCCGGTCATCACCAGCTTCGTCACCTGCTCCATGAAGGGCCGCGCGTTGAGGTTGTAGCGGAACATCAACGTCACGATCCGCTCCAGCGCCACCGCCAGCGAGCAGGCCAGCCAGAACAGGTTGACGAACATGAACGGGCCGCCGTCCTTGAAGAACTTGATGACGGAGTCCACGAAGCCAAGTTTGGTCGGCGTCGCCGCCGGTGCCTGGCTCAACACCACATCCAGCAGCTCGCTCACCATGGGAATCATCGCGAGATTTCTTAGAGGACCCGCTCCACGGGTGTCAAGCCGACCACCCGTGGCGAGCCCCTGAAACCCCAAGGATTCCAGGGGCTTTCGCGACTAGGCCGCCGAGGAGGTGCCCTCGGGGGGCGTGGCGCCGACGGCCTCCGGCTCGACGATCTGCCGCCGGTAGTCGCACTCCTTGTTGGGGCAGGCCACGAACGGGCCGTCCCGCTTGGAGAACTTCTGCACCAGGTAGGGCGACTGGCACTCGGGGCACGTCTCCGGCAGCGGCCTGTCCCAGGCGGCGAACTTGCAGTCCGGGTAGCGATTGCAGCCGAAGAAGATCTTCCCCCGCCCGCTGCGCCGCTCGGTGAGGTAGCCCTGCTTGCAGTCCGGGCACCCCACCCCGATGGAGATGGGCTTGGAGGTCTTGCAGTCGGGATAGCCCGAGCACGCCAGGAAGCGCCCGAAGCGGCCCCGCTTCACCACCATGGGCTTGGAGCAGTTCTCGCACACCTCGTCGGTGGTCTCCTCCTCCACCACGACGATCTTCCCCTCCGCGTCCCGCTTGAAGTCCTTGGTGTTCTTGCAGTCGGGGTAGTTCGAGCAGGCGAGGAAGTGCCCCATCTTCCCCCACTTGATCACGAACGGGTTGCCGCACTTCTCGCACGGCACGTCGGTCTTGATCTCCTCGCGCTTGACGTCGCGCATCTCCGCCTCGGCCTTCTCGAGCGTCTCCTTGAAGGGCGAGTAGAAGTCGCGCAGGACGGCCTTCCAACTGGCCTCGCCCTCGGAGATCTGATCGAGCTTCTCCTCCATGCTGGCGGTGAAGGTGACGTCCATCTCGTGGGGGAAGTGCTTGACCAGCAGCTCGTTGGTCATGTTCCCCAGATCCGTGGGACGGAAGCGGCCCTCCACCTTCTCCACGTACTTCTTGTCCTGGATGGTGGAGAGGATGGCGGCATAGGTGGAGGGGCGGCCGATGCCCCGCTCCTCGAGCTCCTTGACGAGGGTGGCTTCGGAGAAGCGAGGAGGAGGCTGGGTGAAGTGCTGCTCGTGCAGCAGCTTCTGCAGGGCCAGCGCGTCCCCATCGTTGAGCGGAGGCAGCTCGCCCACGCCGTCCTCGTCGGTCTCCTCGCCGGCGGCGCGCGCCTTCTCCTGGGCGGCCTCCTCCTCGGGGGTGAGGCCGGCGCCATACACCGCCAGGTAGCCCGGGAACTTCAGCGTGGAGCCCGAGGCCCGGAAGGTGGCCCGGCCCGCGCCGATATCCGCGCTCGTCTGATCGTACACGGCCGGCTTCATCTGGCACGCCACGAAGCGCCTCCAGATGAGCTCGTAGAGGCGGAACATGTCCGCGGCCATGTCGTCGTTCATCTGGTCGAAGTACGCCTTCACCTTCTCGGGCGGGTAGTCGACGGAGGTGGGCCGGATGGCCTCGTGCGCGTCCTGCGCGTTCTTCTTCGTGCGGTACACCACCGGCGCCTCGGGCAGGTAGTCCTGGCCGTAGTGCTGCCCGATGAAGCCGCGCACCGCCGCCACCGCCTGATCCGACAGACGGGTGGAGTCCGTACGCATGTAGGTGATGAGCGCCGTCTGGCCCTCCTCACCGAGGGGCACGCCCTCGTAGAGGCGCTGGGCGAGCGCCATGGTCTTCTTGGCGGTGAAGTGGAGCCGGTTGGCGGCCTCCTGCTGCAGCTTGGAGGTGATGAAGGGAGCCGGCGCGTTGCGGCGCCGCTCGCGCTTGTCCACCTTCGTCACCGAGAAGGAGGCCCCCTGCAGCTCCCGCACCAGCGCCTCGGTGGTGGCCTGGTCCTTCAGCTCGGCCTTCTTGCCATCCACCTTGGACAGCTTCGCCTTGAAGGGCGGCGGCCCGGCCGGGCCCTGCAGCAGCGCGTCCAGCGTCCAGTATTCCTGCGGGACGAAGGCCTTGATCTCCTCCTCGCGCTCGCAGACGAGGCGCACCGCCACGGACTGCACGCGACCCGCGCTCAGGCCCCGGCGTACCTTCTTCCAGAGCAGCGGAGAGATCTGATAGCCCACCAGCCGATCGAGGATGCGCCGCGTCTGCTGGGAGTCGTAGTTCTCCTGGCTGAGCTGGCGCGGGTTGTCGATCGCCTCCTGGATGGCGCCCTTGGTGATCTCGTTGAACATCACCCGGAAGGCGTTCTGGTGGCCGAGTTCCTGGAAGATGTGCCAGGCGATGGCCTCTCCCTCGCGATCGGGGTCCGTCGCGAGGAAGACCTTGTCGACGCCCTGGGAGGCCTTCTTCAGCTCGTTGAGGACCTTCTCCTTGCCCTTGATCACCTGGTACTCGGGCTCGAAGTCGTGCTCCAGATCCACGCCCATCTTGCTCTTGGGCAGATCCTTCACGTGGCCCACGGAGGCCTTCACCGTGTAGCCGGAGCCGAGGTACTTCTTGATCGTCTTCGCCTTGGCGGGAGACTCCACCACCACGAGGTAGTGAGGACCCTTGCCCCTGCGGGGCGACGGGGAGGCGTCATCGGCGGAGGCCTCCACGGTGGCCAGGGCCCCGTCGGCCGCCTTGCGACGCGAGGCCGTCTTCTTCGCGGCCGTCTTCTTCTTCGCGGCGGGCTTCTTCGCGGCCGTCTTCTTCGCGGCCGTCTTCTTGCGCGCCGCCGGCTTGCCGGCTGCCTTGCTGGCGGTCGTGGTGAGCTCCTCCTCGCCCGCCGTTGCCGTCTTCTTCGTGCGCGTCGCCATGGTTCTCCTCAAACCTTCTCGTACAGCCTGCCCGGATGCTGGATGACCAGCCCGGACAGCTCGAGCTCCACCAGGGCGCAGGTGAGCGCCGCGGGCGAGAGCCGGCTGCCGGCCAGTACCTCATCGAATGTCCGGGGAACCCTGTCCAACAACTGGTAGGCCCCCCGCGCTTCAACCGAGAGCTCCTCCCACCGAGGGCCCGACCCGGGGGGAACCGCCAGCCCCGGGTGGATGCCCACCGCCCGCCAGACTTCCTCAACGGAGAGGCACGCCCGCGCATGACCATCGCGCAGGAGCATGTTGCAACCAGCCGCCCCCTCGTTCATCACATCTCCGGGGACGGCCAGCACCGGCCTCCCCTGCCTGCGTCCCGCCTCCGCCGTATGGAGGCTGCCGGACCGCGCCCCCGCCCGGAGCACCACCACCGCGTCCGACGCCCCCGAGATGAGCCGGTTGCGACGGGGAAAGGTGGCCGTGCTCGCCCGAATCCCCGGAGGCAGCTCGCTGAAGAACACACCCCCTCGCTCGAGGAAGTGCGGTAGCAGCTTCGCCTGGGCCGGATCCAGCTCATCCAACGCGGAGCCGAGGAAGGCCCACGTCTCCCCACCCGCATCCATCGCCCCCCAGTGGCAGGCCCGATCCACCCCGGCGGCGGCCCCGGATACCACTCCCACGCCCCCCTCGGCCACCTCCCGGGCGAAATGACGCGCGAAGGGCAGGAAGCCCTGCTCCGGGTGCCGACTGCCCACCAGGGCCACCCGGCGCCGCGGCGGCCCCACCCGCCCCCGATGAAAGAGCAGCGGGGGCGCATCCTCCACCTCCGCCAGCCGCGCCGGGTAGTTCGGCTCTCCGACGAAGGCCACGCCCATGTCCGCCGCCACGCACCGCTCCAGCACACGCTCGGCCACCTCGCCCAGCTCCGACACCGACGCCAGCCTCCGCCGCGCCTGTGCCGACAGGGGCGCCTCCATCACCCACTCCCGCACCGGACAGGCCACCAACCTCGCCAGATGACCTCCGGCGAACGCACGCAACCCCTCCAGGGTCCTCGGACCCAGCCCGGGAACCACCCAGAGTGCCAGCAGCGCGTGCCGCTCGGCCGTGTCGCAATGCGTCGTTGCTTCCACCATACCCGACCCCCCTCCGTCCCCACCTCTATAGATGAGGCGTCCGACGAGGAGGGGCCGGACACATAAACACCGGACCGGCAACGGTCAAGCGGCACGTCCCGTGCAAGGGGCACGGGCGAATGGCTTCAGCGCTGCGCGGTGGGGCCCTGCGACACCTTCAGCACCACGCGATCGCCGGGAACCACCTCCACCACGGACTGGGTGAGGACGCAGTTGGAGGTGCGGTCCTTCACCTCGGTGACGAGGCAGGTGGCGATGTTCTCGATAGGGAGCAGCCGCTCGCCCTTCTCCACCTTGGCCGGGTTGAAGATGTCGCCGCCCACATCGTTCTGGCGGATGACCGTGAAGGTGTTGCCCACCTGGACGCCGTCGCCGCTGCCCTTGTCCACCACCAGGAAGTTGTGCTCTCCCACCAGGCTCAGGTACGGCACCATCGCGGTGACGACATAGCCCTGCACTTCCTTCTCGTTGCGTCGGGGCACCACCTGCTCCACCAGCCGCTCTCCGTAGGGGCCCACCATATCCCCTCGGACGATCACGTCCCACGCGTCCACGATCTCCGCGGTGACGTACCGATCGCCGATGGCCGTCACCCGCAGGGTGCCGACGAACTCGGTGAGGAAACCCACCTTCCTGCCCGTCACCGGGTGCGTCACGTCCTTCACGGTGTGGAAGATGACGTAGCGATCCCCCAGCCTGGCGTCCGCCTGGCGCTTGAAGCGCACGTAGACGGTGTCCAGGGAGGTCAGCATCTGCGCCTCGGAGAAGGAGCTGTCGATCCGCCCCGCCTCGTCCAGCTCGCGGGTGGTGACGAAGCCCTGGGTCATCACCGTGCGCGCCGCCTTGGGCTCGTAGGTGAGCTTGCCGGACACCTGCACCAGATCCTCACCGCTCAGCTCGGTGGCCGGGGTGATCTCTCCTTCCTCCGCCACCAGCTCCATCGGCGCCGGGCCGATCCCCGCCTCCACCCGCGAGGGCACCTCCTCCCCCGCCGGGAAGAAGCGGACGAGGTTGCCGGGGTAGATCCAATGCGGGTTGGCGATCTCCGGGTTGTAGGACCAGACCTTGGGCCAGTACCAGGGGCTGCCCAGGTAGCGCTGCGACAGATCCCACAGCGTGTCGCCGCTCTCCACGGTATGGACCTCGCCGGGAGCGGACTCGCGACCGCCCTGGCCGGGAGGAATGGCAATGGAGCCGGGCCGACCGGGCTCTTCGTCGACGAACTCCGCGCCTTCGACTTCGGAGTCTTCGAGGTCCCCCTCCTCCTGGGCCCACAGGGCCGAGGGTGCGAGCACGGAGGCAACAAGGAGCGAAGAGAGGATCCGCGAGCGCATCGTACGACTTCCTTTCA
>QKJM01000460.1 GCA_003249315.1 Archangium sp. | reverse complement strand
GGGCCGGGCAATGCCTACGTGGCCGCGGCCAAGCTGCAGGTGGTGGACGCGGTGGCCATCGACGCACCCGCGGGGCCGAGCGAGATTTTGATTGTCGCGGACGGCTCGGCGGATCCGGAGGCGGTGGCGCGGGAGATGCTGGCCCAGGCCGAGCACGATCCGGACGCCTGCTGTGTGACGGTGGCCCTGGGTGAGGCGCTGGCCGAGCAGGTGGTGGTAGCGGTGGAGCGCGCTGCGGCGACGGCGAAGCGGCGGGAGATCATCGCCCAGGCCCTGCGAGAGCGTGGCGCGGTGCTGAGCGTGGACTCGCTGGAGGAGGCCTGGCCCTTCGTGGCGGACTTCGCCCCCGAGCACCTGCTCATCGCCACCACCTCTCCCATGGAGGATCTTCCCAGGGCGCGCAACGCGGGCACCATCTTCGTGGGACAGTACGCCTCGGTGGCCTACGGCGACTACATGACGGGCGCCAACCACGTGCTGCCCACCGCGGGCCTGGCCCGCGCGTACTCGGGGCTGAGCGTGCTCGACTTCTACCGCTGGACGACCTGGCAGCGCGTGGAGCGGGACGCGGCGGCGCGGCTCTCCGAGGACGTGGGCCTGCTGGCCGACAGCGAGGGACTCTTCGCCCACGCGGATGCCGCCCGAGGCTGGAGCCAGTCATGAGCCTGCCCTCGCGTGCCTCCTACCGGGACATCCCCCTGTACTCGCCCTCGCCGGTGAAGTGCGGAGTGGACCTGAGCGACAACACCAACCTCTTCGGCATGCCCCCGGCCGCCGAGCGCGTTCTGAGGGAGACGGTGGCCTCCCAGGTGACGCGCTACCCCGTGGGATATGCGCAGGAGCTGCGCCGGGCCGTGGCCTCCTACGCGGACGTGGAGCCCTCCCAGGTGACGACGGGGTGTGGCTCGGATGACGTCATCGACAGCACCCTGCGCGCCTTCCTGGAGCCGGGTGACTGCATCGCCTTCCCGGACCCGACCTTCGTGATGATGTCCTACTTCGCGAAGACGAACGGGCTGAAGGCGGTGCCGGTGCCGTTGAAGGCGGACCTCGACATCGACGTGGACGGGCTGCTCGCCACGGGGGCGAAGCTCCTCTACGTGTGTACGCCCAACAACCCCACCGGGACGGTGGCCTCGAGGGCCGCGCTGGAGCGGCTGGTGGACAACGCGCCGGGCCTGGTGCTGATCGACGAGGCCTACGCCGAGTTCTCCCGGGAGAGCCACCTGGACCTGGCGCGCACACGGCCCAACGTGCTGGTGACGCGCACGCTGTCCAAGGCCTTCGGGCTGGCGGGCATGCGGGTGGGCTGGGCGGTGGGTGCCTCCTCTCTGGTGGCCGAGGTGGAGAAGGCTCGTGGGCCCTACAAGGTGACGGGCTTGTCCGAGCGCATGGCCGCGGCGGCGCTGACCGAGGACGTGCCGTGGATGAAGGCACGGGTGGCGGAGGCGCTGGAGGTACGTGCTCGGTTGGTGGTCGAGCTGGAGAAGCTGGGGCTGAAGACGCTGCCATCCGAGGGCAACTTCGTGATGGTGCCGCTGCCCGGCGCGCCCGCGGTGGCGGCGCGGATGCGGGAGCGGGACGTGAACATCCGGGCGTTCCAGGGACTGACAGGCATCGGTGATGCATTCCGACTGGGGTGCGGCCCGTGGCCCATGATGGAGGCGGCGCTTTCCGCGCTGCGGGAGACACTGCGGTGAGAGTGACGCTGTTCGACTATGGAGCGGGCAACCTGCACTCGCTCGAGAAGGCGCTGGCCTCGGCCCCGGGCGTGGAGGTGCGGGTGATGGAGGATCCGGTGAAGGCGCTGGAAACGGACGTGCTGGTGTTGCCGGGGGTGGGGGCCTTCGGAGCGGCGGCGGCACGACTGGAGCCGGGGCGCGAGCAGATGCGGCGCGCTCTGCTGGATGGGCTGCCGTGCCTGGGCATCTGCCTGGGCATGCAGCTCCTCTTCGACGGAAGCGATGAGGGCGAGGGCCTGGGCCTGGGCCTCTTTCGGGGCCGGGTGACGAAGCTGCGCACGCGGCGTGTGCCGCACATCGGATGGAACGAGGTGGAGGAGGACACCGCGCTGCGCGAGGCGAAGCTCGGCATGGCGTACTACGCGCACAGCTTCGCCTGCCGGGCCGAGGAGCCCGAGGTGGTGGTGGGCTGGACGACGCACGAGGAGGACCGCTTCCCCGCGGTGGTGCGCAAAGGGCGGGTGCTTGGCGTGCAGTACCACCCGGAGAAGAGCTCCGCCGTCGGCGTGCGCTTCCTCCACGCCTTCCTCGAGGAGGTGTCCTCATGATCGCCATCCCCGCGATTGATCTTCGTGAGGGCTCCTGCGTGCAGCTCGTGGGGGGCTCGTATGCCGATGAGCGGGTGCGGGTGAAGGATCCACTGGACGCGCTGAAGCGCTGGCGCGAGCACGGCTTCAACACCTTCCATGTGGTGGACCTGGACGCGGCGCTGGGCAAGGGCTCCAACGAGGAGGTCATCGCCCGGCTGCTGAACCACGAGCCGGGGCTGACCTTCTCGGTGGGAGGCGGCGTGAGGAGCACGGCGCGGGTGGAGACGGTGCTGGCGCTGGGGGTCTCCTATGTGGTGGTGGGCACGCGGGCCATCGAGGACATGTCGTGGCTGCGCGGGGTGGCCGAGCGCTTCCCGGGCCGCGTGGTGGTGGCCGCGGACGTGAAGGGCCGCGAGGTGGTGACGCGTGGCTGGACGGCCGGCAGCACCCAGGATATCGGCAACGTGGTGGATGCGCTGGCGCCGCTGCCCCTGGGAGGCATGTTGGTGACGGCGGTACACAAGGAAGGACTGATGGATGGCGTGGACCTGCCTTTGATGGAGGAGGTGGTTCGGCGCAGCCCCCACCCGCTGTACGCCTCGGGCGGTGTGTCGTCGCTGGAGGATTTGAGGGCTCTGGGACGTGTGGGGGCTCACGGAGCCGTCATTGGCATGGCGCTGTACACGGGCACGCTGGATGCTCGGCAGGTGGCCCAGGAGTTCGCATGACGACCATCGTTCGGGAGACGAAGGAGACGAAGATCACCGTGGAGCTCACTCCGGGCAAGGGCGTGGCCCGCGTGGACACGGGGCAGCCTTTCTTCGATCACATGTTGGCCACCTTCGCGCGCTACGCGGGGTTGGATCTGTCGCTCCATGCTCGGGGCGATCTGCGCCACCATCTGATGGAGGACGTGGCGATTACCCTGGGGATGGCGGTGCAGCAGGTGATTCCCCCCACCGCGGCGCGCTATGGCGAGCGCTGCATCCCCATGGACGACGCGCTGGTGCAGGCGTGCCTCGACGTGGGCGGGCGCTTCTATTACCGGGGTCCGCTGCGCAACAAGCTGTACGATCACTTCATGCGCTCCTTCAGCGAGCACGCGAAGATGACGCTGCACCTGCGGATCCTGCGTGGCAAGGACAGCCATCACGTGACGGAGGCGGCCTTCAAGGCCCTGGGCCTGGCGCTGCGCGACGCGATGGTGGACTCGGGGACGGTGTTCAGCACGAAGGGCTCGGTCGCCCTGGAGGTGAAGTGAGATGCTCACGCGGCGGCTGATCGTCTGCCTGGACGTGAAGGGCGGGCGGGTGGTGAAGGGTGTTCAGTTCGAGGGCCTGCGAGACGTGGGAGATCCCGTGGAGCTGGCCATGCGCTACGAGGAGGCGGGTGCGGACGAGGTGACCTTCCTGGACATCTCCGCGAGCTCCGAGGAGCGAAGCACGCTGTGGGAGGTGGTACACCGCACCTCGGAGCGGCTGTTCATTCCGTTGACGGTGGGCGGCGGTGTACGCACCGCGGACGACGTGGGGCGAGCCCTGCGCGCGGGGGCGGACAAGGTGAGCATCAACTCGGCGGCGGTGGCCCGGCCCGCGGTTCTCACCGAGTGCGCCGAGCGCTTCGGTGCCCAGTGCGTGGTGGCGAGCATCGACGCCAAGAAGGATGGGGACCGTTACCGGGTCTACACTCACGGAGGGAAGCGCCCCACGGAGCTGGACGCGGTGGCCTGGGCCCGGGAGTGCGTGGAACGTGGGGCAGGTGAAATCCTCCTCACGAGCATTGATCGGGACGGGGCGCGTTCGGGATATGACCTGGAGCTGACGCGGGAGATCGCCGAGATGGTGGATGTTCCGGTCATCGCCTCGGGTGGGGCGGGCAACGCGGAGCATGTCCGGGCCGCGCTGAGGGAGGGGAAGGCGGACGCGGCGCTGGTGGCGGGAATCCTCCACGATGGCGTCACCACCGTCGGGGCGATCAAGGAGTTGCTCCGCGAGAGCGGCCTCAAGATCAGGGGGAGCGAATGATGGATGCGCAGACGTTGATGCAGGCGGCAGAGGAGGTGGCGCGCAGGTCGGGCGACGTGGCGCTCGGCTTCTTCCGCAAGGGCGTCACCGTGGACACCAAGGGCGATGGTACGCCGGTGACGGTGGCCGATCAGACGGCGGAGCGCACCGCTCGTGAGTGGATAGAGGCGCACTTCCCCGAGGACGGCATCCTCGGGGAAGAGTTCGGCGAGACGCGGCCCGGAGCGAAGCGTCGGTGGATATTGGATCCGATCGACGGGACGAAGACGTTCATCCGCGGAGTGCCGCTGTGGGGGACGCTGGTGGCGGTGGCGGAGGGGGAGAAGATATTGGCGGGGGCTGCGTACTTTCCGCCGGTGGGGGACATGCTGGTGGCGGCACCGGGGCAGGGGTGCTGGTGGAACGGGAAGAGGACGAGGGTGTCGGAGGTGGGGGAGCTGTCCCAGGCGGTGGTGCTGGCGACGGACGAGCGCTTCCTGGTGCATCCGGTGCGGGGTGCGTCGTGGCGGGAGTTGACGGCGCAGGCGTCGATGGCGCGGACGTGGGGTGACTGTTACGGCTATCTGCTGGTTGCGACGGGGCGGGCGGAGGCGATGATCGACGAGGTGCTGTCGCCGTGGGACGCGGCGGCGCTGCAGCCGATCATCGAGGAGGCGGGTGGTGTGTTCACCGACTGGACAGGGACGCGGACCTCGTTCGGTGGCAATGCGATTGCGACGAACGCAGCGCTGGCGACGCGGGTTCGCGAGCTGCTGGGCGCGACGGAGATGTGATGATGCTGGATCTGTCGAAGCTTGACTTTGCAAAGGGCAACGGGCTGGTGACGGTGGTGACGCAGGACGCGCGCAGCGGTGATCTGCTGATGGTGGCGTTCGCGGATCGCGAGGCACTGGAGAAGACGCTGGAGACGGGCGAGATGCACTACCGCTCGCGCACGCGGGGCCTGTGGCACAAGGGGGCCACGAGCGGGAACGTGCAGCGGGTGGTGTCTCTGTCGGCGGACTGCGACGGGGATGCGGTGCTGGCGCGAGTGGAGAAGGCGGGCCCGGCGTGCCACACGGGAGCGGAGACCTGCTTCGACATCGGCCCGGTGGATGCGCTGGTGGAGCTGGACCGGACCATCGCCCAGCGGGCGGCCCAGGCGCCGGCGCCGGGGGAGAAGCCGAGCTATACGCGGCGGCTGCTGGATGACCGCAACCTGCGGCTGAAGAAGATCGGCGAGGAGTCGGCGGAGCTGGTGACGGCGTGCGCTGACAACGATCGGGAGCGCGCGGTGGAGGAGGCAGCGGACGTGCTCTACCACCTGTTGGTGGCGGTACGCCCGCTGGGGGTGACGCTGGATGACGTGAAGGATGTGCTCGCCCGCCGTGCCGGTCGCACCATCCCCGCTCCTTCCAGGAGAGAGGAAGGATAGCGCTCCCTGGAACCCCGGGTTGCGCATGCTCCCTCTCCCTCTGGGAGAGGGCGGGGGGTGAGGGATTGCGGTGTGTCTCCGTGACGCTGGGGCCGGGCACCGTGCATTCAGCCATTGCCTCCGAGCGAGGAGTGGCCAGCTTCACTCCGATGGCGACCAGGAGGCGCAGGCGCAGGAGGACCGGGGCGGGCAGGCAGGCCGAAGCGGGGCAGGGCGAGGCCAGGCCGGCGAAAGTCCGGCAAGCAGAGGCCAGACGTGCCGAGGCTGCTCCAGTCGAAGGCAAGCCGGTGCGGGGCCGGCGGCGTCGTCGGCGCAAGCGGGCATCCGAGCGTCCGGCGCGCTCGCTCGTCGGGTCCTGTCGGGAGGTGGCTCGCAGGAGATTCGGCCTGAAGCGGCTTCGCCCCGAGCAGGAGCGGGCCATGGAGGCCATCCTCGGCGGGCAGGACACGCTGGTCGTCCTCCCCACCGGCTTCGGCAAGTCGCTCGTCTATCAGGTACCGGCATTGCTGGTGGAGCGACCCACCATCGTCATCTCTCCGCTCATCGCCTTGATGATCGATCAGGAGCGCTCGCTGCGGCGTCGCAATGTGCCCGTGGTGCGAATCGACAGCACCCTGCGCGCGGCCGAGCGGAGGGAGGCGCTGGAGCGGGTGGCCCGGGGAGGGCGCCTCGTGGTGCTCACCACGCCCGAGACACTCCTCTCGGAGTCGGCCGGCCCCGTCTTCGCGCAGGCCCGGCCCTCGCTCCTCTGTGTCGACGAGGCCCACTGCATCTCCGAGTGGGGGCATGACTTCCGCCCGGCCTACCTGCGCCTGGGCCCGATGCGCGAACGGCTCGGCAACCCTCCCGTGCTCGCCCTCACCGCCACTGCCACGCCGCACGTGCAGGAGGACATCCTCGCGCGCCTCCGCCTCATCAACCCCTCCGTCATCACGGCCCCTCCGTACCGCGACAACCTCCTGCTGGGTGTTCGCATCGTGCCCGGGAACCTCAAGCTCGATGCCGTGGCTCGGCTGCTGCGCTCGCTGCGCCGGCCCGGCATCATCTACTGCGCCACCACCGTCGCCGTGGATCAGATCTGGAGCGCGCTCACCCGCGCCCGCATCCCCGCCGTGCGCTACCACGGGAAGATGAAGGCCGCCGAGCGCGAGGCCGCCCAGAAGCGCTTCATGGAGCCCTCTCGCCGCCTGGTCATGGTTGCCACCAGCGCATTTGGCATGGGCATCGACAAACCCAACATCCGCTACATCCTCCACTACCACGCTCCCGGATCGCTCGAGCAGTACGTGCAGGAGGTGGGAAGGGCAGGGCGGGATGGAAGGCCCGCGCACTGCATCCTGCTCTTCGATCCAGATGACCTGGGCATCCAGGAGTTCCTGCTGAGCCGCGGCCGCCCTGACATCCACCAGCTCCAGAGGGTGGCCGAGGCGCTTCGGGTCTGGGCCGAGGAGGAGCGCGCAGTGGACGTGCGTGCGCTCGCGCTCTCCGCGCACCTGCCCGCCACCACCTGTGCCGCGCTCACCGCGCAGCTCGAGAGCGCCGGGCTCGTCGCGCACACCGATGAGGGCTATGCCATCGCCGTGTCCCCCGAGCGGTTCGACGCGGGCGTGCGCGACCTGGCGCGACGCCTGGAGATCCAGCGTCGCCAGGATGCGAGGCGCCTGGAGACGGTGGCGGCGTACGCTCATACGGAGGACTGCCGCGCGGCCTTCATCCGCCGCTACTTCGGTGAGGAGGCGCCACCCCGGTGTGGTCGGTGCGATCGCGATCGGGAACTCTTCGCCGCCCTGCGTGCCTCCGCCGAGGCGGCCGAGCAGGTTGCTCCCTCTCCTTGATCCACGCTGCCTCTCGTGGCATCCGCCCTCCGTTCCGTGTAGACACCTACTCGTGCAGACCGAAGAGACCTCCTCCCCTCCTCGCTCGTTGGGCGAGCTGCTCGCCCGGGCCACACCGCGCGTCTTCGTCACCCAGGTGCTCGTGGTCCTCAACGTCCTGGTCTATGCGGCCATGGTGGTCTCGGGCGTCGATCCGATCAATCCCACCATCCCCGAGCTCATCGAGTGGGGAGCGAACTTCGGCCCCGCCGTCATGCTGCAGGGCGAGTGGTGGAGGATGCTCAGCAGCGTCTTCGTCCATATCGGCGCGCTGCACCTCGCGGTGAACATGTGGGCGCTGTGGAACCTCGGCCAGTTCTGCGAGCGGCTCTACGGCAACCTCACCTTCGCGCTGGTGTACCTCGTTGCGGGGGTGGGCGGTGCGCTCGGGAGCATCGCGTGGAATCCCGTGGTCGTCTCGGCAGGGGCCTCCGGAGCGGTGTTCGGTATCTGCGGCGCCGTGTTGGCCTTCCTCCTCTTCCGTCCCGGTGCCCTTCCCCCCGAGATCGTGCGAGGCCTGCGCTCTCGCATGGTGGTCATCATCGGAATCAACCTCGCCTTCGGCTTCAGCGTCGGCTTCGTGGACAACGCCGCGCACGTGGGGGGCTTGTTGACGGGCGCGCTGGCTGGAGCGCTGACGACACGCGATCTGTGGCAACCCGGGAGCTCGAGCATCCTGCGCCCCGCGCGCGCCTTGCTGGTGCTCCTCGTCCTGGCGGCGCAGTCCTTCATCACCCGCGGCAAGGTGGAGAAGCTGCCCCAGGTGGTGGAGCGGCAGCAGGCCAGCGAGGCCTACGCCCACCTCCAGCGCGTCATCTCCTTGTTGGACCAGGGGAATCTCGAGGAGGCCCGGGTGAATGCCGAGCGCGCGGTCGAGCTGGCCCCGGACATGCCCGAGACCCTGCGCATTCGGGGCTGGGTCCTGAGCATGCAGGGAGAGTGGGAGCGGGCGGAGCAGGACTACGATCGGGTGCTGCAACTCCAGCCGAAGGACACACTCACCCTCTCCGCGCGTGCCCGGGTCCGCGATGCCCTCGGCCGACATGACGAGGCGGTGGATGATCTCACCGCCGCGCTGGCGCTCGAGCCGGAGTCGGCCGCGTTCTACGGCGAGCGTGCGCTGGCTCGGATGAGGCAGGGCGCGTACGACGCCGCGCTCGCCGACCATGACGAGGCCCTGCGCCGCGAGCCGGAGGACGCGACCTTCCACAACAACAAGGCCTGGACGCTGCTGCACGCGGGGCGGCCTCGCGAGGCGCTTGCCTCGGCCGAGCGAGCGGTGGCGCTCGAGCCGGAGAGCGCCTACGTGCTGGGCACCCGCTGCTGGGCGCGCGCCGCGCTGGGGGAGACGCAGGGGGCCATCGAGGACTGCCGCAAGTCCGTCGAGAAGGCGTCGGCGCACCGCCTGGACGAGGGAATGCTGAAGATGCTGTCCGGTCAGCCGGCGGAGGCGTTGGCGATCTGGGAGGAGGAACTGGAGAAGGAGCCGGACGAGCGGCCTCTGGTCGAGCCCTGGATGGAGGAGGCCCGGCGCTCGCTGGAGGCCGGGCGCTGAGCAGCACCGCCTTGTGGAGTGCCTCGCGCCCTGGCAAGAGGGCGGGCCACATGTCCCAACACGGGAGCAGGATGTGAAGTCCCTTCGTGAGCGGCTCGCGCATGCGCTGGGTATCGAGCCGGAGCACCGGGTGGAGCTGGTGCGGACCATGCTGGAGCGCCATGCGCGGGATCGCGTCAGCTACTGGCTGCAGCTCGCGCTGGCGACCTGCATCGCCACGCTCGGCCTGGTGCTCGGCAGCACCGGCGTGGTCATCGGGGCGATGCTGATCTCACCGCTGATGGGTCCGTTGGTGGAGCTGGGAATGGGCCTGGGCATCGGCTCGCCCATGCTGGTGGTGCGTTCCTTCTGGCGCACGGCCGCGAGCGTGGCCTTCGTGGTGGGGGCCGCCGCCGTGATGACGCTGTTGCTGCCCTACCACGAGCTCACCGGAGAAATCCTCGCGCGCACCACGCCCACGGTGTTGGACCTGTTCGTCGCCGCGGGTTGCGCGCTGGCGGCCGTGTTCACCACCGCGCGCAGCGCCTCGGACACCACCTCGGCGGCGGCGGGGACGGCCATCGGCATCGCTCTGGTGCCGCCGCTGTGCGTGGGGGGCTACGGCCTGGGGACGATGCAGGGCTGGGTGGCTGGTGGCGCGCTGTTGCTCTTCACCGCCAACCTCACCGCCATCCTCCTGGTGGCCGCCGTCAGCTTCGTGCTGCTGCGCTACGATCAGGTGCCCGTGCATGCGCTGGAGCATGAGCGGCTCGGCCGTGGCGAGCTGAGCGTCCGGGTGGGCGGCTACCTGCACTTGCTCTTCGGGACGAAGCATGGCCCGTTGCTGCGGCTGCTCATGCCGCTGGTGCTGATGGGGGCCGTGTACGTGCCGCTTGGGGAGGCGCTGAAGGAAGTGTCGTGGCAGGCCCGCGTGCGCAGCGAGGTGAAGCGATTGCTGGAGAGCCTTCCCGAGACGGAGAGCGCGCTGGTGTCCCAGCTCTCCGTGGGTCGGCACTCGGTGCGGGTGAGGCTGGCCATCGCCGGGCGCCCCGAAGAGGCTGGCGAGCTGGAGCGCACCTTGCGCGAGCGGATTGGCGTGCTGGCCGGAGTGACGCCGGTGGTGGCGGTGATCGCCGTGCCCAACGTGCAGGCCATCCGCGAGCTGACCGAGGCCACCGCCGCGGCTCCGGTGCCCCAGCCGGTGGTGCCCCCGCCGCTCTTCGACCGGGTGCGCCGCGAATTGGGCATGGCGCTCGGCACGGTGTGGCCAACGGACACTGCGGGGACGTTGTTGCGGGTGGAGCTGCGCTTCCTGGACGGCCAGGAGCCGCTGCTGGAAGTGACTCACTACGGTGAGAGCCTGGGCCCGAGTGGGGAGAAGCTGCTGGCGAGGGCGCTCACGGATCGGCTCACCACGCCTGTGTCGGTACGCGCGCAGGCCGTGCCCGTGGAGCCGCTGAAGGCCGAGGAGGGCAGGGCAGGGGAGTGGCTGGGGCAGGCCGCCCAGGCGTTCGCGCTCGCTCGCCGTGTCCCCGAGCTGCATGCCTGCGTGGAGGTGCCCCCCGCGCCCCGGCGTCCCGTCCCGGGAGCTCTCGACGAGGCCCTGGTGCGCGCGCTGGCCCAGGGACTCCCGGAGACGCGTGTGGCCTTCCAGCCCGGCACCGCGTGGATCTTGCGGCTCCTGCGCGAGCCATGCCCGCAGCCTCAGCCCGCTGCCGAGACGGCTCCTTGAGGGGCTGGATGTGCTGTAACCGGGATGTGGGAGTCCTCCGACTCTAATCAAGAAGAGTGGTACGCATGGTGCGCGTTCGGATAGCGAACCGGCTCGCGCTCCGCATGGGAATCCACCGCCCGACTCAGCGCTCGCCTTGAGCCTCCACCTCGAGTTGCTCCGGTGTCCCCGTCGCGGGGAACACCCCGAGCGCCTCCACGTCCAGTAGTGGCACCGGCAGCGTGCATGTCTCCCATTCTCCCGTGCCGCGAAAATGGCACGCCGTGGGCAGCACGAAGCTCCTTCCCGTGTCTGGATCCACCAGCCCCACGCCTCCCTCCGTTCGCACCACCGCGCGCACCGTGCCCGCTCCACTCGCCTTCACCCTTACCTCCGTGAGCCGACGCACCGGTGGCTCGAACACCGCGCTCCACGCTCCCTCCCGCTCCCAGCGAGGCCCCTTCGTCTCCGCCGTTCGCACCTCGTCCGGCTTCAGCGGCGAGGGCTCCCCGGCGGCGGTTGCCGTGGCCAGCGGGGCCAGTGAGGGGACCTCGCCCTCCACCACCGCCGCGTGCAGCACGTTTCGCGGAAGCAGCTTCGCCTTCGCGCACACCGGGGCCAGCTCTTCCAGTACCTCCCGCTGCCCCTCCGTCAGCTCCTCCGTGGTCACCGCCGCCGGCGCTAGCAGCGAGCGTGCCACCGCGACGCAGGCGCGCGCCTTTCCCGGTCCGGCATGCTCCAGGCTCCATTTCAGCTCGGACACCTCCGCCCGGCCTCCTTCGAGCGTCATGACCGACCGCGTCACGTGCTCGGCGCACGGGTTGCTCGCCGCCGGACAGCGCTGGCACAGGGCCTCCTCCAGCTCTCTCAGGGGCGCCGTCCCCGCATCCGTAGGGGAACGGGCTTTCAGGGCCTCCCCCAGGGCACAGGCTCTCGCGGGGGGCTCGGGACAGGCCTCCAGGAGTCGCTGCGCCCGGGTGAAGGTCCTCGGGTCCTCGGGCTGCCGCACCACCTCTTCCAGGGCCTTTTCCAGGGTGCGACACGCCTGAGCCCCCGGCCCTTCGGGTGCTCTCGCGACCACCTGGGGCGGGGGAGGGGCGCCTTCCTGGCGCTCGGCACGGGACAGGTACCACAGTCGGATGAAGGCCAGCATGGCCAGAGCCATCAGCAACAACGTTCGGAGCGGAAAGCGGCGCACGAGCAAACTCCTTGATTCCGACCGGCAGGGGTGGTTATCAGCGCCGCGCGGATACATCCACCCCGGAGGCGTGCATGGCTGAGACTTTCGACGTGGTGATCATCGGTTCGGGCCCTGCCGGCTATGTCGGCGCCATCCGGGCTGCCCAGCTCGGGCTCAAGACGGCCCTCATCGAGAAGGACAAGCGGCTCGGTGGCACCTGCCTTCACAGGGGCTGCATCCCGACCAAGTCCCTCCTCTGGACCGCCGAGCTCTTCCATCACATCAAGGAAGCGGCGGACTTCGGTATCGACGTGGCCGCTCCCGTCGCCAACTGGGCCAACGCCCAGAAGCACAAGGCGAAGGTCGTCACCCGCGGTGCCAATGGCATCGACATGCTGATGAAGAAGAACAAGGTCAGCGTGATCAAGGGCCACGGCCGCATCGCCGGCAAGGGCAAGGTCGAGGTCACCGCCGAGGACGGCTCCAAGCAGACCCTCGACACGAAGAACATCCTCATCGCCACCGGCTCGGTGCCCAAGTCGCTGCCCAACGTCGCCGTGGATCACAAGCGGGTCCTCAACAGCGACTCCATCCTGGAGATCGACCGCATCCCCAAGAGCATCATCGTCATCGGCGCCGGCGCCGTGGGCTGCGAGTTCGCCTCCGTCTTCAACCACCTGGGTAGCAAGGTGGCCATCGTGGAGTACATGCCCAACCTGCTCCCCATCGAGGACATCGACGCCTCCAAGGAGCTGGAGAAGCACTTCAAGCGCCGGAAGATCGACTTCCACACCGGTGCCAAGGTCGAGAAGGTCGAGAACACCGCCGATGGTGTGAAGCTCACCATGTCCGTTGGCTCCGAGACCCGCTCCATCGAGGCGGAGATCGTCCTCTCCGCGGTGGGCCGCTCCCCGGTCACCGAGGACATCGGCCTGCAGCACACCTCCATCCAGGCCGAGCGCGGCTTCATCAAGACCGACTCGATGATGCGCACCTCTGAGCCCAACGTGTACGCCGTGGGGGATATCGTTCCCACCCCCATGCTCGCCCACGTCGCCAGCGCCGAGGCCGTCCTCGCCGTCGAGCACATCGCCGGGAAGAATCCCCAGCCCATCAACTACGATCTCACCCCCTCCGCCACCTACTGCTATCCCGAGGTGGCCTCCGTCGGCCTCACCGAGAAGAAGGCCCGCGAGCGCGGCTACGACGTCAAGACGGGCATCTTCCCCTTCTCCGCCATCACCAAGGCCGCCATCTCCAACGAGGCCAGCGGCCTCATCAAGGTCGTCTCCGACAAGAAGTACGATGAGGTGCTCGGCGTCCACCTCGTGGGGCCTCACGCCACCGAGCTGCTCGCCGAGGCCTGCGTCGCCCTCCGCCTGGAGATCACCACCGAGGAGCTCGCGCACACCATGCACGCGCACCCGACCCTCTCGGAGATCATGAAGGAGGGCGCCGAGGCCGCCCTGGGGCACCCGATCCACATCTGAGCCACGTCGTTCAGCTCGAGATGTCCGGCACCCTCACCTCGTCCCTCTCTCGGAGGGCTCGGGGTGGGGGTTCCTCATTTCTGGCGGGGGATGCACTTCGACTTCTCCCAGTTGCTCCGCCAGGTCGAACGCGTCCAGCAACGCGTGCCCGTGCAGATCGTTGTTGAAGTACACCCACGCTGTTCCTCCCCTCCGGCGCCACCTCCGCAGATCCCTCGCCACCGGTTTCAGGCCTTCCGGGCCGTACCTGCCGGTGTATTTCGCGCTCGCTCCGTGGAAGCGCAGGTAGCGGAAGGCTCCCGTGGGCCTCGGCGGGCGCACCGGCACCAGATCGTGCTCGCACAGCGCCGCTCCCCAGCGCTCCAGCACCTCCAGCACCTCCTCGTGGTACCAGGCCTCGTTCCTGAACTCGAAGACGTGCCGCACGTCCCTCGGCAGGTGCTCCAGGAAGTTCTCCAGGCGCCGCGGATCCGGCTTCTTCATCCCAGGTGGGAGCTGCCACAGCACCGGCCCCAGCTTCGGCCCCAGCCTCTTCATCACCTCGAAGTAGCGCTCGAGGCTCTCACCCACCTCCTTCAGCCGCTTCATGTGCGTCAGGTACCGGCTCCCCTTTGACGCGAACCGGAAGCCCTCCGGCGTCTGCTCCCTCCATCTGTCCACCGTCGAGGGCGTCGGCAGCCGGTAGAAGGGGGCGTTCAGCTCCACCGTCGTGAACACCCGTGCGTAGTAGGGGAGCCAGCGGCTGGCCGGTAGCTCCCTGGGGTAGAAGAGCCCCTTCCACTGCTTGTATACGTAGCCACTCGTCCCCAGGTGGATCGCGCCCATACACCCAGAGGTTGGGTCTCCCCTCACTCCGATGCCACCCGGGGGTGCCATCACGCCACCCGGGCGTTAAACCAGGGTGGATCCTCCGGGGGCCGCCACCCGGCCTGACGCCCCGCGTCGCGGCTTCCCGCTTGACCCTGCTTTCTCCCCGACCGTACAAGGCCCGCGACCCATGGCTACTCCCGACCGTTTTCCCCTCCCCCAGGTTGCCGAGCCCACCCGGAAGCCCGAGTGGTTGAAGGTCCGCCTTCCCCACGGAGAGGGCTACGAGCGGGTCAAGGCCATCGTCCGCCGCACGAAGCTCTCCACCGTGTGCGAGGAGGCTCGCTGCCCCAACATCGCCGAGTGCTGGGGCGGCGGCACCGCCACCGTCATGCTCATGGGCGAGGTCTGCACCCGCGCCTGTCGCTTCTGCCACGTCAAGGTCGGGGCTCCCCCTCCGTTGGATCCCATGGAGCCCATCCACCTGGCCCAGGCCGTCCGGGAGATGGATCTCGAGTACATCGTGGTGACCTCCGTCAACCGCGATGACCGCCCCGATGGCGGTGCCAGCCACTTCGCGTCGGCCATCCGCGAGCTGCGCAAGGAGAGCCCCAAGACGATCGTCGAGGTGCTCATCCCCGACTTCAAGGGCGTGGAGAAGGACCTGGCCACCGTCGCCGAGGCCCGCCCCCACGTCGTCGCCCACAACGTCGAGACCGTGGAGCGGCTCACCCCCTCCGTGCGCGATCGCCGCGCCGGCTACCGCCAGTCCATGCTCGTGCTCGAGTACCTCAAGCAGCGCCCCGAGAAGCTCTACACCAAGAGCTCCGTCATGGTCGGCCTCGGCGAGACCGATGCCGAGCTGGAGCAGTGCTTCAAGGATCTGCGCGAGGTGGGCGTGGACGTTCTCACGCTCGGCCAGTATCTCCAGCCCTCGCAGTACCACCTGCGCGTGGAGCGCTTCGTCACCCCCCAGCAGTTCGAGGACTACAAGAAGCTCGCGGAGTCCTACGGCTTCCTGTACGTGGCCTCCGGTCCCCTCGTCCGCTCCAGCTACCGCGCCGCCGAGTTCTTCATGAAGGGCCTCATGGAGCGCGAGCGCCTCGGTCTCTCCAACCCCTAAACCCCGATAGGACTCACGAATGGCGACCTTCGAGTTCAAGCTCCCCGACCTTGGTGAAGGTGTGGTGGAGGGTGAGTTGGTCCAGTGGCACGTCAAGCCCGGTGATCAGGTCCAGGAGGACCAGACTCTCGCCGAGGTGATGACCGACAAGGCCACTGTCACCGTTCCCACCCCCAAGGCCGGGCGCGTCCTCCAGATCCACGGCAAGGAGGGCGAGATGGTCAAGGTCCATCAGCTCCTCGTCTCGCTGGAGGTCGAGGGAGATGTCCCCGCCCAGCCCGCGGGTCATGGTGCTCCGGCCGCCGCCGCTCCCTCCGCCCAGCCCGCGCCCATGGCTGCCCAGGGGAACGGCCCCGAGGCCGCCTCCAAGGTGCTCGCCACCCCGCTCACCCGCCGCATGGCCCGTGAGCATGGGCTCGAGCTCTCTCGGATTCCGGGCTCCGGTCCCCACGGCCGTATCATGAAGGCCGACGTGGTGGCCGTCATCGAGGGCGCCCACGCGGAGCGCAACGAGTTCGTCGCCCCCTCTGCCCAGGCCCGCCCGGCCGCTCCCTCCGTCCTCCCCGGCCTCGCCGACGAGCGCATCCCCCTGCGCGGCCTGCGCAAGAAGATCGCCGAGAAGATGGTGCGCTCGAAGTTCACCGCGCCCCACTTCGGCTTCGTCGAGGAGGTGGACGCCACCGAGCTCGTCGCCCTTCGCAAGCGCCTCAATGCGTCCCTCGCCGCCTCTGGCGAGCAGACGAAGCTGTCCTTCCTGCCCTTCATCGTGAAGGCCGTCATCGCCGCGTTGAAGAAGTACCCCCACATCAACGCGAACATGGACGAGGCCGCTCAGGAGCTCGTCGTCCGCGGGGAGTTCAACATCGGCATCGCCGTGGCCACCAACGAGGGCCTCACCGTCCCCGTGATCAAGCACGCCGACCGGCTCACCCTCCGCGATCTCGCCAGCGAGGTCGTCCGCCTCAGCACCGCCGCCCGCGAGCGCAAGCTGAAGATGGATGAGCTCACCGGCGGTACCTTCACCATCACCTCGCTCGGGCAGACCGGCGGCATCTTCGCCACCCCCATCATCAACCACCCCGAGGTGGGCATCATGGGCGTCCACCGCATGCGCAAGCGCCCCGTGGTGGACGAGAATGACCAGATCGTCGTGCGCGAGATGATGAACCTCTCCATCTCCGCCGACCACCGTGTCATCGACGGCCAGGTCGCCGCCGACTTCGTCTACGAGGTGATCAAGTACCTCGAGCACCCGGACATGCTCTTCCTGGCCATGGCCTGAGTCGCCTGGCCGTTCGTCTGCTCGCAGGGGGCGCGTGCCTCACCCGGGAGTGCTCGCCCTCCGCGCTCCCGGTCTTCCACGAGGTTAGTCTGCCCCATGGCCGACAACGTTCGCGACGTCATCCGCTCCGCACAGGCCGCGGAGCTCGGCGGTGACAAGCCCCGCGCCATCGAGCTCCTCCGCCTCGCCGCCTCCCTCTGCGAGCGCGCGGGCAGCTTCTCTCGCGCCCTGAGTCTCCTGCGCCATGCGCTCAGGCTGGAGCCCTCCCGAACAGAGCTTCTCGCGGAGGTGGAGCGGATCGAGTCCCTGCTCGCGGAAGGGGAGGGCCGCGAGACTCCCGGCTCCAACTCTCTCGTCGCCGCGGAGTCCGTCCTGAGCGCGGCCCTGGCCTCCATGGGCTCCGAGGAGGATGACGAGGGATGCACGTGGGTCATCGAGGAGGAGGGGTCTTCTCTCGAGGAGGCTCTTCGCGAGGCCGAGCACGCTGTTATGCCTCGAGAAATCCCTCACCCCAGCCCTCTCCCAGAGGGAGAGGGGGTTTTCGTCGAGCGGGGACCCACTCGGGCCGATCCTTCCCTCGAGGCCTGGTGCTCCTTCTGCTGCCGTCCTCGCGCCGAGGTGGGTGCTCTCGTCGCCGGTCCCGCTGGCGCCTTCATCTGCTCCGCCTGTGTCTCCGAGTCGGCCTCACTGCTCGGTGGGGGCCTCTCCCCATCCCCGGTTCGCCGCCTCGCGCCGCGGCCTCCTGAAGCCTTCTCGTTCCTGGGCCAGGCCGCCGCTCAGTCCAGTCTGACGCATGCCCTCGAGCTCGGCGTTCGTCGACTCCTGCTGATCGGCCCCGAGGGCTCTGGCAAGAGCACCTGGTTGCGCTCGCTCGAGGAGCAGGGGAGGGGAGTGCGCGTCTCTCCGGACGCCCTCGAGCACGCCCCCTTCGAGGCGCTCCTCCTCGTGGAGGATGTGGATCGGCTCTCCCCGGATGCGCAGGCCGCGCTCGCCACCTTCCTCGCCCGAGATGGCCAGCGCTCCGTGCTCCTCTCCGCCCGAGGCTCTTCCGCCTCCCCGGGGCCCGTGCTCCTCTCGGACTCCGGCCGACTGCCCCTCCTCACCACCGCCTCTCTCTCCGAGGCCGTCCAGGGCTCCCTCTCCGTGGCCCTGCTGGAGCAGGTGCAGCACCTCGTCTCGCTCGAACACCCCAGCGCGGAGCTGCTGGTGGAGATCGCCCGTCGGCAGCTCTCCCTGCGCGAGCAGTGCAGCCTCTCCGACGAGGCCCTCCACGCCCTCGCCTCCGAGGCCGCGCGCTCTCCTCGCTCCGGCCATGAGCTGCGGGCGCTCCTCGCCCGCGTGCCACCCGGCTCCTGGCGTCTGGAGGCTCCGTCCAAGCCGGCCCGTCGCGTCCGGCGAAAGGGAACACCTTGAACTCGCTCACCGTCTACCGGCTCGGCCGCGTCGAATACGAGGATGGTCTCCAGCTCATGAAGCTCTTCGCCGAGGCCCGGCGCCAGGAGCTCTGCGGCGATGTCCTCCTCCTGCTCGAGCACCCCCCCGTCCTCACCCTCGGCCGCGCCGCCAAGCGCTTCAACATCGTCGCCAGTGACGATCGCCTCGCTTCGGAGGGGGTCGAGGTCTTCGAGACCGATCGCGGCGGCGACGTCACCTACCATGGCCCCGGGCAGCCCGTCGGCCACCCCATCCTCCTCCTGCCCCCCCATCGCCACGATGTCCGCCGCTACGTGCGCGACGTCGAGCAGTGCATCATCCGCACCCTTGCCGAGTACGGCCTCTCCTCCGGCACCATCCCCAAGTGGCCCGGTGTGTGGCTCGGCGAGGAGGACTCACCCGACGCCCGGAAGATCGGCGCCATCGGCGTCCACCTCGCTCGCTGGCTCACGACTCACGGCTTCGCCCTCAACGTCAACACCCACCTCCCGCACTTCAACCTCATCGTCCCCTGCGGCATCCGCGAGGCCGGGGTCACCTCACTCCAGCGAGAGCTCGGTCATTCCGTGCCCATGGCCGAGGTGGAGGAGCGCGTCGCCCGGCACTTCGGGGACGTCTTCGAGCTTCCGCTCGTCCAGCCTCCTCCGCTGTCGCGAACCGTGTGTGTCGCCGCGCTGCGAGGGCAGGGAGCGGATACCCGTGTCCTCCTGCTCCGCCGCCGCCCCGAGCGTGGAGGCTTCTGGCAGATCGTCACCGGAGGGATCGAACCGGGGGAGAGTCCTCGGGACGCCGCCTCCCGGGAGCTGTTCGAGGAGACCGGGCTTCGCGCCGAGGCCGTCGATCTGGGCTACCAGCACGCATTCGCCGTGGGCTCCGTGGTGCCTCCTCGGCTCGTTCAGGAGAATGGCTTCGCCGTGCGCTGTCCCGAGGGCTTCCAGGTTCAGCTCGGCGAGGAGCACGATGCCTTCGAGTGGGTGGACGTGCCCACGGCCCTCGCCCGGCTTCCGTTCCGCGGGCTCCGCGAGGCGGTGAGCCGCGGACTCCGGGCGCTCTAGAGGAGCTTCAGGGTCTCCAGCTCCTTCGCGGCGATCACATCCGGTCGGTGCTTGCGTACCTGCTCCACGAACCGGTCCATGTTCTCGTCGTCCCGCGTCGGCTCGTGGTGGAAGAGCACGAGCTGCTTCACCCGCGCCTCGTTGGCCACCTCCACCGCGGCCTCCCAGGTGGAGTGTCCCCAACCCACCTTGGATGCTCCCACGAGTCCCCGGTACTCGTCTTCCGTGTACATCGCGTCGATGATGAGCACGTCCGCGTCCCGAGCCAGTGCCATCAGCACCGGATCATGCGGGTTCTCGTGCTCCACGTCCGTCGCGTACACGATCGTCTTGCCGCCGCACGTCACCCGGTACCCGAGGTTTCCTCCGGGGTGGTTCAGGTCCACCGCGCGGATCCGCGCAGGCCCCAGCTCCAGCTCACTCTCCGGCTCGAGATCCCGGTACGCCACCTGGGCCCGGAAGACCTGCTCGGCCGTCACCGGGAAGTAGGGCTGCACCATCTGCCCCGACAGGATCTCCTTCACCGACCTTCCCTCCCGCGGCGCTCCGTACACCGTGAAGCTGTTCTGGGGGATGAAGATGGGGGTGAAGAACGGCAGCCCCTGCAGGTGATCGTAGTGGTAGTGCGACAGGAAGACGGAGCCCCGTACCGGTTGGCGGGTCGCGCAGAGCGCCTCCCCCAGCACGCGCACTCCCGTCCCCAGGTCGAAGATGAGCAGCTCGTCCCCGCATCTCATCTCGACGCAGGGCGTATTGCCCCCGTAGCGCTGCGTCCGAGATCCCGGTGTCGGAATCGAGCCGCGCACTCCCCAGAAGCGGACCTCGAAGGGGAGGCGTGAATCCTCGCGCACCCCTCCCTTGTTCGGCCCTTCCTCAGCCGGTTCTGGCTTCGGTGTCGTCGTCGTCGTCGGCGAAGAGCTCAATCAGGTGCCCCGTCCGCTCGCGCTTCGTCTTCAGGTAGTCGACGTTATGCGGATTATGCTCCGTACGCGAGGGAATGCGTCGACGCACCGGTATACCTTCTTCTACGAGACCCGCAATTTTCAGTGGGTTGTTGGTGATGAGGTCGACCGACCTCACTCCCAGCGCCCGCAACATCTCGGCGGCGATGTCGTAGCTGCGGAGATCGTCCGGGAAGCCCAGCTTCCGGTTGGCCTCGTAGGTGTCCAGGCCCTGCGACTGCAGTGCGTAGGCCTTGATCTTGTTCCCCAGGCCGATGCCTCGGCCTTCCTGGCGCAGGTAAAGCACCACCCCACAACCGTTCCGGGTGACGAAGTCCAGCGCCCGATCCAACTGCTGCCGGCAGTCACACTTCAGGCTGCCGAAGACCTCACTGGTCAGACACTCGGAGTGAACCCGGACCGGAACCCCCTCCCGCCCTTCTACGTCTCCCACCACCAGCGCGACGTGCTCCCTTACACCGCGCTTCTCCTTGAAGACGATGGTGCGCAGCATGCCTCGCTCGGTGGGCACGTCCGCCTCGGAATATTTCTCCAGCAACACTGGAGACCGGTGCGTGGGAAGAACGTGCGGAGTACTGGAGTCGGACATAGTGAAACCTTCTCCCTTACAACAACTGAACACACAAGGGTGGATGCGCGGCGAGGCCGTGCGTTCCTCATGAACCCCAGGAAACTGGTAGGAGTTCGACCTGGGCCCCCTCTCCCAGGTGGGTGGACGACCGAGGGAAGTGGAGCAGGTGGGTGGCCGAGGCGGCCGAGCGGAGGGCGCCCGACGTCTGGGTGGACAGGGGCCTGGCCCACAGCTCGCCCTCCCGCCAGGAGGCACTCACTCGGACGAAGTGAGCCAGCCCGGCGGGCTTGCGCAGCTCGCCCGACAGCCGGCCGGTGACTCGAGGGGGCTCCACGTCCGCGTGCCCCAGCATGCGGCGCAGGGCCGGGCGGACGAAGAGCTCGAAGGTGACGAGCGAGGAGGTGGGGTTGCCTGGCAGCCCGAAGTAGACGGTGCCCCCCTTGCGACCCACCACCAGAGGCTTGCCCGGCTTGATGGCCACCCGCCAGAAGTCCAGCGCCACTCCTCGCTGCTCCAGGGCGGCCCGCACGAAGTCGTGCTCGCCCACGGAGACGCCCGCGCTGGTGAGGACGAAGTCGTACCCCTCGGCCGCCGCCAGCAGCCCGGACACCTCCTCCAGTGTGTCCCGGGCGATGCCCAGCACCGAGGGCACGCCTCCCGCCCGTCTCACCGCCAGCGCCAGCGTCGGCGCGTTGGTGTCGACGATCCGCCCCTCGGGCGCCTCGTCCGCGCGGCACAGTTCGTCGCCGGTAGAGAGGATGGCCACCCTCGGCCGACGAGGCACCGGCACCTCTTGCAGCCCCTGGCCCACTAGCAGCCCCAGCTCCGGTATCCCCAGCGCCGTGCCTCGCGGCAGGAGCGGCTCCCCGGTTCGTGCGTCCTCTCCCTGGGAGCGCACGAAGTTGCGCGGCGCTACGGCCTCGAGGATCTCCACCGCGTCCGCCTCGGGGGCCGGTCGCGTCCGCTCCTTCATCACCACCGCATCCGCTCCTGGAGGAAGCGGCGCCCCCGTCATGATCCGCGCGCACGTGCCTGGCCGGACCTCTTCCCGGGGCGTTCGGCCGGCGTAGATCGTCTCCACCACTCGCAGCCGAACAGGGAAGGGCGGAAGCAGATCGGTGCTGCGAACCGCGAACCCATCCATTGCCGAGTTGTCCCAGGGCGGCAGCGTGCGCCGGGCGAGCACGTCCTCGGCCAGCACCCGACCGAGCGCTTCGTCCAGGCGGGCCCACTCCGCGGGAAGGGAAGGGAGCAGGGCGAGTGTGCGGGCGCGGGCCTCCTCCACGGGCAGCAGCTCGGGTTCTTCCTTCATGCGATCGGTCTCCGGGGGCCGCGGATCTGATCCTCGGCCCCGGGCGAATGGGGGACATGCGTGTACCGCCAGGGCGCGGGTTGGATCAAACTTCCTAGGAAATTCAAGAGTTTGTTTGACACTCCCAAGGATCGTCGTTAGAAGCGGGAGTGATCGTATGGCCCCCAGCCCTTGGGGAGCGAGTGCGACAACCCGTTGATATCACACGGGAATTCCAAGGAGACAGCGTCGATGGCCAAGCCCAGGTCAGGGGCCAAGAAGGCGACTCCCGCTGCGAAGAAGGTCAAGTCGGCGAAGCCGGGAGCGCCCAAGAGTGCCTCCAAGCGGGTGGCGAAGGCCGCGTCGAAGCTGGTGAAGGCTACGCGCAGCAGCGCGAAGACGGCGGCGAAGAAGACGGCGGCCTCCGCGAAGAAGGTTGCCAAGGTTGCGAAGAAGAAGGCGGCCACCCGGGTGAAGGCGAAGACGGCGGTGAAGGTGAAGCCGACGGCGAAGAAGGCCGCGAAGACGAAGACGGCGGTGAAGGTGAAGCCGACGGCGAAGAAGGCCGCGAAGACGGCGGAGAAGGCGAAGCCGACGGCGAAGAAGACCGTGAAGACGGTGGAGAAGGCGAAGCCGACGGCGAAGAAGGCCGTGAAGACGGTGGAGAAGGCGAAGCCGACGGCGAAGAAGGCCGTGAAGACGGTGGAGAAGGAGAAGCCGACGGCGAAGGTCAAGCCAGCGGTGAAGGAGAAGCCGAAGAAGGCGGTGCCCGCGGTGGTTTCGCTTCCTCCTCCTCCTGAAAAGCCCAGGCCGCGCGCCACGCCTCTGCCGCCGCCCTCCACTCCGCTCAACAAGCGCGACATGGAGCAGTTGCTCACCGCCGGCCAGGGCCGGGGTGTGGTGGGAGAGGGCAGCCTCAAGGGCCGCCTGGTCGTCAATGACGGCATGCCTTTCCTGCAGGTGATCGGCCGCGACAAGCGCGAGCTGAACTTCCTCCTCCAGGGGCCGGATCAGGAAGTGCTCCCGGCCTACATGGACCACAAGGTGTCCGTCAGCGGCCTCATCAAGAAGACCACCAACTACGGTGGCACGGTGGACGTGCGGAAGTTCTCCGCCAAGAAGCCGGAGGCCGAGGTCCCCGAGGTGGCGGCGGAGGAGGGCAGCAAGCTGCGCTACCTGTCCCCGGGCGAGGTTTCCCAGGTGACGGCGGCCGGCATGGGAGAGGGGATGACGGGCTTCGCGTCGGTGCGCGGCAATCTGGAGATGACCGGCGAAGAGTTCGTGCTGGTGTGCTCCAACGCCGGCACCCGGCAGCAGGTGTCCTTCCTCCTCGAGGGCAAGGGCACCAAGGGGCTGCGCAAGCTGCTGGGCCATACGCTCCAGGCCACCGGCGTAGTGGACAAGACGTCCGGCTGGGGTGGTCGCATCGACGTGGAGAGCGTGGAGATGCGCCCGGCGGAGAGTCGGCCCATCTCCCGCGAAGGCCTGGAGGTCGTCCACGTGGAGGGCGAGCAGACCTCCCACGTCGAGGTGAAGATCAACCAGGGCTTCACCGTTCGGCTTCAGGAGCAGCCGGGTTTCTCGTGGGCCATCGAGCCCACGGTGGCCAAGCGCGTGGGCCTGCGCGAGGCCAACTTCGAGCTGGGCGTGGATGCGAACACCGCCACCCGCGAGTTCTTCTTCACCCCGCGCAACCCCGGCACCACCGAGGTCGAGTTCTTCCTGGCGAAGGCGCTCAACCCCGGCCAGGTCGAGCGCTCCGTCAAGATCGCCGTGACGGTCAAGGCTTGAGGGGACGCAGGATTTCCCTCCAGCCCCACCGTCGCTGAAGACTTGTCGCCCGGGGGTCCCCATGTGGGCCCACCGGGCATATTTTTTTTCAGGCCCCCTCG
>QKJM01000797.1 GCA_003249315.1 Archangium sp. | reverse complement strand
CCCTTGAGCTCGTGGGGGATGCCCACCACGGCGGCCTCGGCGACGGCCTCGTGGGCCATCAGGGCGCCCTCCACCTCGGAGGCGCCCAGCCGATGGCCAGAGACGTTGAGCACGTCATCCACGCGGCCGGTAATCCAGTAGTAGCCGTCCTCGTCGCGGTGGCACCCGTCTCCGGTGAAGTAGAGCGGGGGGAAGCGCGAGTAGTACGTCTCGATGAAGCGTTGGTGGCTGCCCCACAGCGTGCGGGCCTGTCCGGGCCAGGTTCGCGCCAGGCACAGGTTTCCGGAGACGTCATTGCCATCGATGATGCGGCCCTCGTCATCGACGAGGAGGGGTTCCACGCCGAAGAAGGGCAGGGTGGCGCTGCCGGGCTTGCAGGGCGTGGCGCCGGGCAGGGGGCTGATGAGGATGCCGCCTGTCTCCGTCTGCCACCAGCTGTCCACCACGGGGCAGCGGCCCTCGCCCACCACGTCGTGGTACCAGCGCCACACCTCGGGGCTGATCGGCTCGCCGGTCGAGGCCAGCAGCCGGAGGCTCCCGCGCGAGTACTTCCGCACGTGCTCATCCCCCTCGCGGAGGAGGGCTCGCAGCGCGGAGGGCGCGGTGAAGAGGACCGTGGCCTTCAGGTCGTCCACCACCCGCCACAGTCGCCCCGCGTCCGGCCAGGTGGGGATGGACTCGAAGAGCACCGTGGTGGTGCCGTTCACCAGCGGCCCGTACAGCAGGTAGCTGTGGCCGGTGATCCACCCCATGTCCGCGTTGCAGAAGTGTATGTCGTCCGGCTGGAGATCGAACACGTAGCGGTGGGTGATGGCGGTGTAGACGAGGTAGCCGGCGGTGGTGTGCATCACCCCCTTGGGCTTGCCGGTGCTGCCGGAGGTGTAGAGGATGAAGAGCGGATCCTCCGAGGCCATCCACTCCACCGGGCAGGTGCCCCGGTGTTTGATCATCTCCTGGTCCAACCACCAGTCGCGGCCGGGCTGCATGGGCACGTCGGCCTCGGTGCGGCGCACCACCAGCACGCTGCGCACCAGGGCGAGGCCCTCCACGGCCTCGTCGGCGATGGCCTTGGTCCGCACCCGCTTGCCGCCGCGCGGCCCCTCGTTGGCGGTGACGATCACCTGGGCGCCCGAGTCGAGGATGCGCTCGCGCAGCGAGTCGGCGGAGAAGCCGGCGAACATCACCGTATGCACCGCGCCAATGCGCGCGCACGCCAGCATGGTATAGGCCAGCTCCGGCACCATGGGCAGGTAGATGCAGACGCGATCCCCCTTCTTCACCCCATGGGCCTTGAGCACGTTGGCCACCCGGCCCACATGGTGCTTGAGCTCCCTCCAGGTAATCACCTCGTACTCGCCCGGCTCGTTCTTCGCCCAGATGATGGCGGGCTTGCCGGGGCGCGTCTTCACGTGACGGTCCACCGCGTTGTAGGAGGCGTTGAGTCGCCCACAGTCGAACCAGGAGAAGTCCACCTCCTCCGGGTTCGCGTCGAGGATGGTGTCCGGTGGCTGGAACCAGGTGAGCGTCTGCGCCATCTCTCCCCAGAACTCCTCGGGGTTCTCGATGCTCTTGCGGTAGAGCAGGCGGTATTCGTCCAGGCTCTGGATGCGAGCGGTCCGACGAAACTCATCCTTGGGTTGGAACATCATCCGGAACTCCTGGATTCGAGAGGCGTATGGATGCAATCAGCAAGCGCCATTCCAGGGAGGGATGAACGGAGTCTCGCGAGGTTGCCATGCTCCCCTCGAGAGAGGGTGTTTCGAACGGTAACGTGGTGTCACCGAATGTGCCACCGGGCGGTGGACCTCACGCCCGGATGCGGGGGATGCCTAGTCGCTGGCGCTTCTCCCAGAGAGCCTTGCGGCTGATTCCCAGGCGGCGTGCCAGCTCCGTCTCGCCGAGCTTGTCCTGGTGCTCGAGGACGAAGCGGCGGAAGTACTCCTCCAGCGAGTCCGAGGTGGCGCCGTTGTCGAGGCAGGACTCTCCCACCTCATGCACCTCGAAGAGGCCGTGGTCGTGGGTCTCCAGAGCGAGCAGCCCGGGGGTGATGACCGGGCTGTCGGCGAGGATGATGGCGCGTTCGATCGCGTTCTCCAGCTCGCGCACGTTGCCGGGCCACGGGTGGGAGGAGATGGCCACGAGGGCCTCGGGCGAGAGGGTGGCGGCCGGCCGGTTGAGCCGCTGGCACGTCTTCTCCAGCAGGTGCTTCGCCAGGGCGGGGACGTCCTCGCCACGCTCGCGGAGGGGCGGCAGCTTGATCTCCACCACGCGCAGGCGGAAGTAGAGATCCTGCCGGAAGGTGCCCTCCTGGACGCGCTTGGGAAGATCCCTGTGGGTGGCGGCGACGACGCGCACGTCCACCTTGCGCGGGCGGGTGGATCCTACGCGTCGCACCTCGCCATCCTGCAGCATGCGCAGCAGGCGGGCCTGGGCGGGCGGAGGCAGCTCGCCAATCTCGTCGAGGAAGAGGGTTCCCCCGTCCGCGCTCTCCACCAGGCCGGCGTGAGCGGCCTGTGCCCCGGTGAAGGCGCCCTTCTCGTGGCCGAAGAGCTCGGACTCCAGCAGGCCCTCGGGGATGGCGGCGCAGTTGACCGCCACCAGCGGCCCGTCCCGCCGCGCGCTCTGCTCGTGGATGGCGCGCGCCACCAGCTCCTTGCCGGTGCCGGACTCTCCCAGCACCAGCACCGTGGCCGGTGAGGCCGCCACCTTGCGCACCCGCTCGAACACGTCCTGCATGGCCGTGCAGTTGCCCACCATGCCGCTCACCGCGTAGGTGCGCTCCACCTCGCGCCGCAGCACCGCGTTCTGCCGCGTCAGCCGACCCTCTCGCAGCACCCGATCCACTTGCAGCAGCAGCTCGTCATGATCGAAGGGCTTGGCGACGTAGTCCACCGCTCCCAGCTTCATGGCCTCCACCGCCGAGCGCACCGTGGCATAGCTCGTCATGATGAGCACCGGCACGCCCGGCGCCTTGGCGATGACGTCCGTCCCCGGCGCCCCTGGAAGGCGCAGGTCACTGAGGATGAGCTCGAAGGTGTCCAGCTCGTAGTCGGCCTCGGCCTCATGCACGGCGCCAGCCTCGGATACGACATGTCCGGTCCGGGTGAGCAGACGTCTCAACTCGGTACGGATGACAGGCTCGTCCTCGATGACCAGGATGCGGCTCATAGGTGATCATGCCCCCCTTTCCGAGTGGCATCCGTGGGGGCCCGGAGCATTCTCGGAAGGCTTTACCCGTAAGAGTAGCCTTGGTTGCGGGTGGCCTGTCCACCTCATGACGCAATGACGAAGTGCGTCACGGACGAGGGGAGTGCTCAGGCCGCCCCCTCGGTGCGATGGCGCGCGGGGAGGGTGACGGTGAAGGTGGTGCCGGCTCCGGGCTGGCTGTCCAACTCGAGGGTTCCTCCGTGCTCGCGGACGATGTTGGACACCAGCGCGAGCCCCAGCCCGGTGCCCTCGCCGGGCTGCTTGGTGGAGAAGAAGGGCTCGAAGATGCGCTGGGCCACCTCGGGAGGAATTCCATGTCCCTGGTCCACCACGCGCACGAGGAGCCGCTCGTCGTGCTGCTCGGCGAAGCACTCCACCCGGCCGCCGGGCGGGGAGGCGTCGATGGCGTTGGTGAGCAGGTTGACGAACACCTGCTCCAGCCGCTGGGCGTTGCCCATCACCTCCAGCGCCTCGGGACAGTGGCTCACGCAGGCCACGTCCGCCTCCTTGCGGCCCAGGCGCGCGAGCTGCGCGGCCTCGCTCAGCAGCGGCGCCAGCCGCACCTGGAGGAAGGGCGCTTCCTCCTCTCCGCCCATCACCCCCGCATGGCTGAAGGTGACGAGCGCCCGGACGATCGCGTTGATGCGCTTCGCCTGCTGGAGGATGAGCTGGACCCGCTCGTGGATCTCCGCCGGGTCCTCCTCGTAGCGGAGGTTCTGCGCCACGCTGGTGATGGCGGTGAGCGGGTTGCCAATTTCATGCGCCACGCCCGCGGCCACCCGCCCCACGGAGGCCAGCCGATCCTGGTGTGCCAGCCGCGCGTCCAGGGCCTTGCGCTCGGTCAGGTCCTCCACCAGCAGCACCACTCCCTCCGGGACCTCCGAGCCCTCCGGCCCCGGGGCGCTCACGTGTACGGCCAGCGAGCGGTGCAGCCGCAGCGTCCGCTCGCGCCCCTCCAGGCGCACCTGCACCTCCACGTTGCTGTCCGGGCCGGTGGCGAAGTCGCAGAGCAGCTCGTTCCATGGCGCCGGCAGGCGTGCCAGCGGCAGGCCCCTCACTCGCGCGGAGTCCAGGCCGGACAGTCGCTCCAGCGCTTCGTTCCAGATGACCACGTCCTGATCAGGTCCCAGCGCGCAGGCCCCCAGTGGCAGCTCCTCCAGGATTCGTTGCAAGTAGCGGCGCACCGCCTCCAACTCGCGCACCGGGCCCTTGATTCCAGGTGCGTCGCGCAGTCGCTCCTCCACGAAGCGGAGCTGCTCGGCCAGGGCGGTGCGGGCCCTCGGGTCCACGTGCAGCGCCTCGCTCACCGCCAGCCGCGCCAGCACCGGGCCGAGCAGGCCGGAGAGGTTGCGCTCGAGCTGATCCCTCAGCCGACGCAGCTCGGCGGGGCGGCGCTCCTCGGGGGAGAGGCCGAGCTCGGAGAGGGCTCGCTCCCACTCGGCGGCGGCGGCGTCCTCGCCCAGCACGGGGGCGAGCTGGCGGCGGATTTCATCGACGGAGCCCGCGGTGACGCTGCCCGCGGCGAGTGAGGGGATTTCGCGAGCGCACAGCCGGGCCGCATCGGCCTCCTCGGGGGAGTTGCGCGTGGCCAGGGACACGCCGACGAAGGCCAGCGTGTTGAGGGAGAGGGTGACGAAGGTGGCGAAGCCCCACGGCTCGGCGGTGGAGAAGTCCAGGGCGGCGGCCAGCGCCGCGACGGCCCTGCCCGGCTCCGTCCCGCCCCACAGCGGTGGCAGCAGCAGCGCTCCCCATGCAGCGGTGCCGGCGGCCAGCCCCGCGAGGAAGCCTGCTCGCGTGGCCCGAGGCCAGAAGAGCAGCCCCAGCAGCCCGGGGGCGAACTGCGCCACGTTGACGAAGGAGACGAGCCCCAGGCCCACCAGCCCCGAGGCTCGCGCGTCCAGCACCAGGTAGAAGACATAGCCGGCCAGGACGATGGCGGCGGTGAGGATGCGTCGCGCCCACAGCAGCCGGCGGTAGAGGTTGCCGGGCGCCCGCGCGTAGCCGAGCGGCAGCACCAGGTGGGTGAGGCACATGGGCGCCAGCGACAGCGTGGTGACGATGACCATGGCGCTGGCGGCGGAGATGCCGCCCAGGAAGGCCAGCAGCGCCAGGAAGGGGGAGCCGAGCGCCGCGGGCACCGCCAGCACATAGAAGTCCGCCTGCCCCGGCAGGCCCAGCGAGGTGCCGGTCCACAGCAGCAGCGGCACGGCCACGTTCATCAGCAGGAGCAGCAGCGGGAAGGCCCAGGTCGCGGTGGAGAGGGCGTCGCGCTCGGGGCTCTCGGTGAAGGCCACGTGGTACTGCCGGGGGATGAGGAAGGCCGCGGCGCACGAGATGAAGAGCAGCGGGGCCCAGGAGGCCTCGCGCGCGGGCTCCTGCATGGCGCGCAGCGCCTCCGGGTGTGCCTCCAGCCAGGCCTGGAGGCCGCCGGCGCCACCGAAGACGGAGAACACCGCCCAGCCCGCGATCACCATCAGCGCCACCAACTTCACCAACGATTCGAAGGCGATGGCCAGCGCCAGGCCCTCGTGGCGCTCGCGCGGAGTGAGGTGGCGCGCGCCGAAGAGGACGGAGAAGACGATGGTGATGGCGCAGAAGCCCAGGCCCAGCAGGGAGGCGGAGGCGTCGGGGACGAGGACGCGCGCGGACTCGACGACGGCGCGCATCTGCAGGGCGAGGTAGGGCAGGGTGCCGGCCAGCAGCACCAGCGTCACCCCGGTGCCGGTGGCCTGTCCGGGGTAGCGGAAGGCGAAGAGGTCCGCCAGCGAGGTGAGCTGCAGCTCCCTCGTGAGCTGGAGCAGCGGGCGCCACAGCACGGGGATGAGCAGGCAGGAGAGCGTGGCGCCCAGGTAGATGGCGAGGTAGCGGAAGCCGTGGCGCGCTGCGTAGCCCACGCTGCCGAAGTAGGACCACGAGGTGGCGTAGACGCCCAGCGCGAGGGCGTAGGCGAGCGGGTGCTGGGTGATGCGCGCGGGGATGAGCCCACGCTCGGCGGCGTAGGCGATGAGGAAGAGCACCAGCAGGTAGCCGAGCGAGGCGAAGACGAGGGTGCCGAGCTCAAGCGTCATGGCCACTCCGCCGCGCGGCCCAGGCCCCGAGGGCGATGACCCCGAGCCACACGGCGAAGGGCTGGTACCAGGGGCCGTCCTCGCGCAGCCACAACAGGCGCACTGGCGAGCCGAAGAGCAGTCCCGCCACGGCGAACACGAACAGCATGGCCGGCTGCCCCCCCGGCTCAGATGGGCGCTTCATCACCCGAGCATAGCAGCGCGTACCCTGTCAGTCATTGGCCGCGCCAGCGAGAATCCAGGAGCGGATGCGGGTGAGGAGCTCGGGGTGGGTGTCGAAATAACTCGAGTTCTCCGACGGCATCCGGGGGCCGCAGTCCGTGCCGCTGATCTTCCGCACGAGCAGGGAGTTGTCGGGGTCGCCCTGCTTCACTCGCTTGAGGGAGGTGCAGAGGCTGGTGCTGCCATTCGCGTTCACCAGCGAGGTGTGGGAGCGCCCCGCCTCCAGGGTGAGTCCGCCG
>QKJM01000398.1 GCA_003249315.1 Archangium sp. | reverse complement strand
AGTGAGGGAGGAGAGGAAGACGCGAGAGAGCCGGGGCTTGAAGGAGAGGGTATCCCCCTCCAGCATCGCGGAGACGAAGAGGCCGAGCGCCGCGAAAGAGCGCCCTCCCTGCGAGTAGAAACGCTCCAGGCGCTCGAAGGCGTCCACCGGCAGCGAGGTGAGCCCCAGGGCCAGGTACTGCTCCTGCCCCGCCAGCAGTGACGCCAGCCGCCCCTCCTCGCCATGCGCGGGGATGTCGAAGCTGAGCGACACGCCGTGCCGCTTGAGCAACCGGGCGAAGTCCTCGAAACCCTCCAGCCCATCCATGTGCGTGAGGCACAGGCGGGTCTCCACCGGACTCCCACAGGCCTCGGACATGAGGTTGAGCTTGCCGCGCAGCAACTGGGCCATGCGGCGCTGCTCATCGGGCGGGGTGTCCGCCAGCCAGCGCATGTCCAGGGCGATGACGGCCAGCCCCTTCTGCCGGTGGCTGAAGCACTTCTTCCACAACCGCCGCAGCGCGCTACGGGCCGAGAGCGTCTCGTCCTCCAGCAGCGGGGCGGAGACCTCCTGCACCACGCAGTCCGGCCCCAGGTACACCTGCAGCAGCGGATCGTCCGTGTAGCTGGGGAGGAACTGGCGCGCCTGGCGCTGCCAGTCCACGTCCAGGCCGATGAGCTGCGTCTTGCCCGCCCCCGCCGGCCCGAGCACCACCACGTTGGGCAGATCCACCACCGCGGCGCGGTTGGCCAGCGGCAGTCCGGAGAGGAACGCGCGGCGCACCTGCACCAGCCGCTGGGTGGACATGGGCGGCGGGCCGCTGGAGACCTGGGCCGGCGAGCGCCGTTTGCGCAACCACCCCACCAGCTTCCACACGCCGTACGCGACGAGCACCACCAAGAGGATGATCGCCAGCCACTTCACGTACGGGGCCACCATGCCCCAGAGCTTGCCCAGCGTCGTCGCGCTGGACTTGATCGCCTGCGCCTCCGCGTTGAGCGACTTGACGCCCGAGCCCAGCGCCTTGGCCGGCGTTCCCGCGTTGATCGACCGCAGCAGTGTTTGCAAGAAGCTCACGACTCAGTCCCCTCCCCTGGCCGCCCCGGGACGGCCCGAGCGCGCGGCCAGTTGGAGCGCCTCCAGGACGTCCTCCAACCCGTCCAGGGATTGCAGCAGCGTCGCACTTCGGGACTCGTGCTCCTTGGGCGCCAGTCGCGTGCCCCCCGCCTCCGGGAAGAGCGCCGCCACTCCCGCGCGCACCTCCTCCAGCAGCGGTGCCACGCCCTTCTCCAACGCACCCAGCTCGGAATGGATGGCCTGCTCCAGACGCTTCAACTGCGACCTCGGATCCTGGAGCGCCAGCGGCTTCTGTGGCTCGTCCCTCATCTCGACAGCCACCACAGTACCACTGGTACGGCTACCACCACGAAAGCGGACACCAGGTAGTAGCGCAGCGGGAACTCATGCACGAGAGGAGCCTGGGCCGCGGGCGGCGGAGGAGCGGGCACCGCCTCCGGCTTGGGAATCCGCGCCGCCAACCGCTCCTTGTACTCGCGCAGCCGCGCCGTGTTGCCCGCATAGCGGCCCTCGAAGCCGGCGGTGAGACACAGGTGTAGCATCTCGAAGACCAGCGGCGAGGCTCCGCGCTGCACCAGCTTCTCGTCCGCCTGCTCGAAGAAGAGATCTCCTCCCGAGTCGACGCCGAACAGCTTGTACTGCAGCAGCGGCCAGTCCGTCTGCTCCACCTCCGCGAGCCGGCGCAGCACCAGCTCGTCCACCAGGAAGACGAAGGGGCGCATCGCCTCGTCGAGCTCCTCCTCGCGCCAGGCCGTGCCCAGGGCGTTGCGCAGGCCGTCCACCTCGGCCAGGAGCTGCTGCTGGAGCAGGGCCAGGCCCTGGCTCCCCACCCGCACCTGCGTGCGCTCCTCGCCCTCCGCGGGCTCCGGAGGCAACGACTGATCCAACAGCGAGCGCACCTCCCGGTGCGTCCGGAGGATGCTCTGCCAATGTTCGAGTCTCATGCGGGTACCTTCAACGGGAAGGGGCCACCCCCGGCCACGGAGGGCCGCAGCACCACCGCGGCCTCGCCATTCCACGCCTCCAGCAGCCGATGGACCTGCTCGAGGAAGCAGCTCACCAGGGGCTCGGCGCTGGCATCGACGGGCTCCAGCAGCAGTTCGTAGACGTGCAGCAGACCCGAGCCACGCAGCGCGCCGTCCGGGGCCACCGTGGCCTTGAGCTCCCGCAACCAGGGGATGACGCGGCGGAAGGGCTCCTCGGCGGGCGTGCCGAGGTAGCTCAACAGCGCGGCCAGCTCGTTGCGCTCCAGGGTGGACTTGACCTTCCAGGCCAGCAGCCGCGTCAGCCCCGCCACGTCGTTGCGCAGCGCGCTGTCGCGGTGCGCCTCGAGCCGGCCCACCAACTGCCAGCCCAGGCCCTCCACGTGCCGCCCCGGAGTGGAGACGCTCACCCGGCCGACGGCCTCGGAGACGAACTGCGGCTGGTACCAGAGGGCCTCCACCAGCAGCTTCGTCGGCTCGGAGAAGGCCTCGGGCATCCGTACCAGCAGGCTGTGGCGCGGCCGCATCTGCTCGTCGAGCCCCTCCTCCAACTCGTAGCTCGGCCCCTCCCCCGGCAGGAAGGCCGGTCGCATGGGCTCGCGCCCCTCGCGGCCCAGCACGTACACCCCCGTCACCGAGTGCAACTGCAGATCCTTCCCCACCGTCAGTCCACGGATGGGGTACTCGGAGAGGGTGCCATCGGCGGCGATGGGCTGGGCGGGCTCGGCCTTGAGGTTCTCCACCGGCACGACGAAGGGGTGGAGGAAGTCCGGGTGCGTCGAGCGGCCCACCGACCAGTTCCTGTCCAGATCCAGGCACAGGCTGAAGCTGCTCCACTCCTTGCGGTGCGAGGGCACCGACACGTGAAGGTAGAGCCCCTGCTCGGGCATCTGGAAGAAGGCGCGCACACGCTGCACCGGGTGCTCGTAGAGGCCCGCGTCATCCATCTCGGGCGGAGCGTCACCGAAGGAGTACTCGCACGGCAGGCCCTGCGAGGACTCATCGACCCGGGCGTCGTACACCACGCCCACCTGCGTGAGGTGCGTGCGCAGCGCGTGGAAGACGGCCAGGGAGGGCCGGTACTCGTCCAGGTGACGCACGTGCAGGCTGAACAGGCCCACCGCGTCCCGGCGCGGGAAGATGGACTCGAAGCGGAGGATGAGCCGGTAGCGCCCATCCGCCAGGCGCACCACCTCCGTCCCCGCCAGGGAGATGGGGAGGATGCGCAGGTGGCGCCGGGTGCGGAAGGTGCCGGGGATCCCATGGGCTGGGGAGAGACGCAGCTCGGTGCCCCGGGGCAGCACCACCGTCTCCGTCATCTTCTCCGCGGGCAGCGCCTGCACCTGCGCCACCGCCGGCAGCGGACGCAGCAGGAAGTCGAAGAAGGAGGAGAAGAGACGCAGCCAGGTGGAGCGCAGGTTGTGCTGCGTGGCCAGCCGCGTCTGCACCGAGAAGAAGGCCATGGACTCGATGAGGCGCCGCACGTGCGGATCCTCCCGGTCCAGCGGCACCGTGGGGTGCGAGTCCAGGAAACGGTTGCGGAAGCGCTCCAGCGCGTCCAGCTCGTTGAGGTAGTCCAGGTAGATGCGCTCCGAGGTGTCGCTCACCACACCCTCATCCCAGCTTCACGAGCTGGCCTCCCACGGAGGTCATCGCGCCCTTGAGCTCGGCCATGCCAGAGGACTCCAGCCCGAGCTGGCCCTGGGCGGATACCTTGACCATCGGCGCGGCCAGCTCCGCCTGGGCCTGCCCGGACATCTTCAGGTTGACGCCCTCCAGCTTGTTGTCTCCGGCCGACGCCGCCAGGCTCGTCTGCATGCCCTTCATGTCGAGCTTGGAGGACGCCTCCACGGACACGTTGGCCTTCGAGGACAACGAGGCGTCCTGCGAGGCGCTCTGGGTCAGCTTGGCGCTGGAGGTGAAGGTCATGTCCTTGGTGCTCTCCAGCGCGAGCGTGTCCTGGCTCGTCCAGCTCGAGGCCTTCTGCGACTTGAGGGTGAGCGTCCCGCTGGCATCCACGGTGAAGTCCTTGCACGTGACGGTGACGCTGTCCTGCTTCTGGACGATGGTGCTCGTCTCCTCGGAGCCCTTCACGGTGATGGTGATGCTGGTGCCATCCATCACCACCGTCTGGGTGATCTGATCGTCGGCGTTCTCCACCTTTACGGTGACGCCTCTCTCCTTGTCCAGTTCGACGGTGCAGACGAGCTTGCCCATGATTCCTCGGCTCCTCGGAGGGGAGCCGGAGCCCCCCCTCGCTTCACGACTGCTCTTCCTTCACCTCGATGAACAGTGTGCCCTCGTCCAGTTGCAGTTTCTGCGTGTCCTTGTCGTGGGTGCGCTGCATCAGGAACACGGGCTTGTCGTCCGTGTAGAAGTGCTTGAGCGCTGTACCATTCTCCGGGGTCTTCCCCACCAACAACTGCACCCCCTGCCCATCCTGGGGCATGCGCGCACCGGTGCGCCAGTCCAGGAAGCGCTTGAGCCACGCGCGCTGGAACTCGAACGCCACCAGCACCCGCTCCCCCTTGTAGGCGGGGAAGTAGAAGTGGCCGGGCAGGAGGTTGGGGTTGAAGGGAACGGGGACGATCTGCTCCTCGAAGAGGGGGATCTTCACCTTGTACCCGTCCAGCGAGGTGTCCGAGTCGGTATAGGCCTGCCAGGTCTCGTCCTTCTCCGCGCCCTGCTCGCTGACGATGAAACCCTCCACGTAGGACGGGTAGCACGGGGGGCGCCAGGCGGGCAGATCCACGTGGGCCTCGTCCTTCCGCTCCAGCTGGGTACTCATCTGGAAGTCGAAGAGGGCGTAGTCATCCCCGTACACCTCCTCCTCGCCCTGCTCGCCCGTCACCTCACCGGAGAGATGCATGCTCCGGACGCGGAGGGCCTGATCCGCGGCCACGCCCGCGGCCTCCCAGGCCGCGTGGGCCGGCAGCGTCACCAGCGCCCCCGGGGCGAAGGCCTGCTCCGGGAAGGAGCGCCAGATCAGCTCCACCTCCGGGCTTCGCACCTTCAGCCGCGCCGTCTCCAGGTCCACCCGGGCCTGCACCTCGTCCGCGATGGGGGTACACAGCAGCACGTCCTGGCGGATGCCACTCACGGCCTGCTTCTGCGTCACCGGCTGGTTCTGCGGCCCCTCGGCGATGGCGTTGAGCACCGTCACATCGTGGCGGATGACCTCGGGCAGCAACACCTCCAGCCCGGACAGGTTGTCCTCGTGCAGCGCCAACGGCTTGCCCGAGCCGTCCTTGGCGCCCGCCAGCTTGTAGCCCTGCGTCGCGTAGTCGTAGGTGAACACCCCTACCCGGCCCTGTACGTACCACAGCACCCAGTCGTAGAAGCTCACCCCCTTCTGGGGCTCCAACCCCAGGAAGAGGATGGGATGGGAGGTGCCCAGGCCCGCGTCCCAGTCGTAGCTGAGGGCGATCTTGTCGCCCTTGTGCGCCTCCAGCACGTCCTTGACCGTCTTCGAGGTGTAGAGCGCGCAGGGGTGATGCTGCTGCCACAACACCCGCGCGGCGTCCTGGAAGCGGATGCCATAGCGACGGTGGAGGACGACGCTGCTGTCGCTGGTGGAGACGGCCTCCTCGACGAGCGTCTTGTCGATCACCAGTCCCTGCACCTTCAGCGCGGTGGGGGACGGCCGCCCCGACGACGCCGAGAGGATGGCCTTCACCTCGAGCGACACCTCGACCAGATCCGGCTCGAGGAAGGCGGCCAGCAGGGTGTCCTTCTCCTTGCCTCCACGGGCCTGGTTGTCCGTGAGCAGGAACTCCACCTCCCCCTCCAGCCCCCAGCTCCACAGATCCAACCTGAAGCGCTTGATGCTGCCGGCGATGATCTCGTGGGCCTTGCCGTCGATGGTGAGGGTGAGCGACACGCTCAGCCGCTCCTGGAAGATGCGCTCCATCATCCCTCCTCGTCCTCCGACACCCGAACCTGGCCGCTCACGGTGTGGAAGAACAGGCGGAACGCGCAGGGAGCGCCGAGCAGCCTGCCGGTGAGCGTGAAGTGCAGCCACAACCCCGAGTCCCGACCGCGCAGCTTCACCTCCTCGACCTCCAGGCGCGGCTCGTGCCGCTCCACCGTGTGCCGCAGCTCGTCGGTGAGCGTCATCATCAAATCCTGGGTGCCGAACTTCTCCGTGTAGCGCCCCAGACCGAAGCCCTCGACGAAGTAGCCGTAGCCCTCCTTGGTGTTGAGCACGGCCTCCAGGTTCTGCCGCACCTGCTCCCGCTCCCCCTGGGCGCTCTCTCGCGAGCTGGCACCGGTGAATTTGTCGAGGAAGGAGGGACGTGCCATCTCAAGCCCTGCGCCAGAAGAGGAAGACCTGTGTGTCCTGGAGCGCCGGGGTGACGAAGAAGGCCATGCCGTTGTCGCGCAGGGCGTACTGCCACTCCTCCCCCAGGGACAGCTTGTACCAGGAGATCTCCGGCCCGAAGGCATGGGGGAAGGCCGGGTGCGGCACGTGCTGGAAGGGAATACCGCGCAGCGCCATCCGGCGCACCACCGGCAGGCGGGAGGGGCTCGCCAGCTTCACCCCCTCCAGGGAGGGAGGCTGGCTGGGATCCTCGCTGCGCACCAGCAGGAACAACTCGCTCCGCATGCCCTCCTCCAGCGCGGGAAGGGGAGAGAGGACGAACTGCCCCTCCTTGCACTCGAAGGGCTTGTAGGTGAGCCGCGTGTCCTCGGGGCGGAAGGCCCGGTTGAGCA
>QKJM01000478.1 GCA_003249315.1 Archangium sp. | reverse complement strand
CCCTTGATGGTCTTCCTCTCCAGCCGCGTGAAGGTGCTGAAGGCCCACCACCCCAGGTTGAACCACGGAGGCAGGGGCAGTTTCTTCGTCATCACCACCTCCACCGCCCCCGCCACCATGAAGGTCATCGCCGCCAGCGTCGGCATGTCCAACCGCCCCTCCGTCGCCCGCAGCAGGTCCAGGTTCAGCCCCTTGAAGAAGCGGCTCGTCTCCACCGCCAGGTTGGTGCCCGTCCTCAGGGTCCGCAGCAGCTCCTCCTCCTCCTCGGGTGAGTGCTCTCCCGGAGGCACCACCAGCTCCACCCCCGTGTGGCGCTTCACCGCCTCCACCAGGGACTCCACCGTGAGCAGCAGCGGATCATGCAGACACAGCACGCTGCCCGTGTACGGCCTCACCTCCACCACCTCCATCCCCGGAAGCCGCTCCAGCGCGTCCGCCAGCGGCGTCACCTGCTCCGGCTGCTCGCGCAACCACGGCAACCTCAACCTCGTGCGCCCCAGTGAGGCGTGGGCCAGATAGATGATTCGCGGCATGCGTGTGCCCTCCTAGGCCTCGGCATGCCCGTTGCCGCGCTCTGGACGGCGGCGCGCGCGCGCCCGGGCCTCGGCCAGCAGGTCCTCGAAGTCCTCCTGCTTCACCGCCGCCTTCGCCATCACCGAGTCCGTGAAGCGGTACACCACCGTGGCCAGCTCCAGCAGCAGGGGCCGCAGGCGCTTGCCCAGCAACACCGTGCCGGCGCCCGCGCCATAGCCGAGCAGGAACGAGGGGAGATCGAACTTCACGCGGACACCTCCTGTCGGGGGTGGACAACCAGTCGAGAGGAACCTCGGGCAAGGCGCACCAGGCGCTCGTCCGCGCCCGCCACCAGTCGGGGCAGCGCCAGGCCCACCGCATAGCTTCCCAGGGCGAGCGGCGAGGGCGCCGGCATGCCGAGAATCCGCCGCAGCGGCGGCACCGTGAGCGCCGCGAGCTGCAGCGCCGCCCCGCCGCCCACGAAGCTGGTGAAGCGCAAGTCCGCCTTCGCCGCCCCGGGGGCGTGTGCCCGCCGCGGAGCCCGGCACACCCAGGCATAGCCGAGCTGCGCCGCCGTCAGCGCCCCGAAGGCCAGCGGGGGTCCGCCCAGCACCCACCCCGCCGCTCCCACACCCGCCAGCAGCAGCCCGTCCCGGACGATGCGCTCCGTCACCGAGGGCGACAGCAGCGGCGCTCCCGGAGGCGCCGGCGGCCGATCGAGGATGTCCGGGTCTCCCGGCTCCAGCGCCAGGGCGACTCCGGGCAACGTGTCCGTCAGCAGGTTCAACCAGAGGAGCTGCATGGGCGAGAGCGGCTCGCGCAGTCCCAGCAGCGCCGCCACCACCACCAGCGTCAGCTCCGAGAGGTTGGTGGCGAAGAGGAAGCGCATCGCCCGCCGCAGGTTGTCCTGGACGATGCGGCCCTCGCCCACCGCGGAGGTGATGCTGCGCAGGTCCTCCCCCGCCATCACCACGTCCGCCACCTGCCGTGTCAGGTCCGTGGCGCTCGCGCCCACCGCGATCCCCACGTCCGCCGCCTTGAGCGCCGGGGCGTCGTTGATGCCGTCGCCCGCCATGGCGACCAGCTCGCCCCGCTCGCGCAGCGCGCGCACCAGCGCCACCTTGTGCTCCGGCGTCACCCGCGCGAGCACCGCCACCCGGTCCAGCAGCTTCGTCAGCCTGCCATCGGGCAGGGGCAGCAGCCTCTCCAGCTCCGCCGCGCTCAGCGCCTCACCCTCCAGCCCCACCTCGCGGGCGATGGCCGCCGCCGTACGCGGCTGATCTCCCGTGAGGATCACCGTGCGGATGCCCGCGTCGCGCGCCCGCCGCACCGAGTCCGCCGCCCCCTCGCGCAGCTCGTCCTTCAGCCCCACCAGACCGATGAGCGTATAGCCGCCCGAGGGCGCCCCACTCCCCGGCTGAATCCTCCGCCAGGCCAGCGCCAGCACCCGCAGGCCCGCGTCCGCCAGCTCCTCGTTGCGGCGCAGCACCCGCAGCCGGCCCTCTCCGTCCAGGGGACCGTGCAGACTCCTCTCGCACTGCGCCAGCACCTGCTCCGGGGCCCCCTTCATGAAGGCCACCTCGCCGCCATCCGGTGCCCCATGGAGGCTCACCACATAGTGGACGCCCTCGGAGCGCTCCTGCAGCTTCCGCCGGGGAAAGGTCCGCCGCAGCGCCTCCCCGTCCAGCCCCGCCAGGTGTGCCGCGGAGACGAGCGCCTGCTCCGTGGAGCTACCGGACACCACCAGCTCCTTGCCCGTGCGGTGCAGGTCCACGTCGCTGTTGAGCAGCGCCGTGGCCAGCGCCAGCGTCGGCCCGTCCTCCAGCACCCGCTCGGGCTCCGCGCGCAGTCCTTCCAGCTCGAGTGGCCCCCGCCCCAGGTCCAGCACGTTGAGACGCATCCGGTTGCAGGTGAGCGTCCCCGTCTTGTCCGTGCAGATGATGGTGACGCCGCCCAGCGCTTCCGCCGAGGCCACCCGCCGCACCACCATGCCCCGCTGCTGCAGCCGCCGCATCGAGCGCACCAGCGCCGCCGTCGCCACCAGTGGCAGGCCCTCCGGCAGCGCCGCCACTCCCAGCGCCACCGCGCTGCGCAGCACGGCCGTCGGTGGATGTCCGTGTAGCAGCCCCGCCACCCCGGCCAGGGTCGCCGCGCCCACCGACGCCACCGCCAGCCGGCGATCCAGCTTCGCCAGCCGTCGAGAGAGAGGATCCACCGGCTCCCCGGCCCGCTCCACCAGCTCGCGCACCCGCGCCACCTCGGTGCCCCGGCCCGTGGCCACCACCACCGCGCGCCCGTGGCCCGTGGCCACCGTGGTGCCCGCGAACATCATCGAGTCCCTGTCCGCCAGCGCCGTCCCCTCTTCCACCTGGAGGGACTGCTTGGGCCGCGACTCGCTCTCGCCGGTGAGGGGGGACTCGTCACACGAGAGGCGGTGCGCATCCAACACCCGCACGTCCGCCGGCAGCACGTCCCCGGCGCGGCACAGCAGCACATCCCCCGGCACCAGCTCCGCGGAGGGCACCTGCCGCAGCACCCCGCCCCGCAGCACATGCGCCACCCCCGCCTCGAGTTCTCGCCAGGAAGAGAGCAGCTCCTCGTTGCTCCGCTCCATGTGGTAGCCGATGCCCGCGTTGAGGCCCACCACCACCAGGATGGCCGCCGCCTCCAGCGTGTCCCCGGCCAGCACGCTCGCCGCCGCCGAGCCCAGCAGGAGCCCCATGGGCACGTTGGCCACCTGCGCGCCCAGCACCGACAGGCGCGAGCGGGCGCCCTCCTGCTCCACCAGGTTGGGGCCGTAGCGCCGCAGCCGCGCCAGCACCTCCTCGGGCTCCAGTCCCAGAGGTCCGCTCTCCAGCAGCTCCAGCACCCGCTCCGCCTCCAGCGCGTACCAGGCTTCCCGCGCCGGGCTGGCCTCGACCGTCGCGCGCCGTGCCTGCCTGTGGGGCCTGGTTCTCGGGACTGGCTCCGACTCCGGCTGCTCCTTCAGCCGAGCCAGCAGCGGCGCGCCCGGCGCGTAGCGCACCAGCACCCGCCCGCTGCGAGCCTCCGCCTTCGCCTCCTCCACGCCCGGCCACGTCTGAAGCGCCTGCTCCAGCCGTCTCCCCAGGTACCGGTCCCCTTGCAGTCCCGGCACCTCGAGCCGCAGCCGTCGCGCGGCCACCGCGTGGCGAGCCACCCGCGCGGGCTCCGGCTGTGAATCGATGAGGAAGACGACCATCCCGAGGCTCCCACTCCGTGCAACCCTGAGCCTCTTGAGGTGGAAACGCTCGCTCCCCGACGCAAGGTGTCAGCACCTCTCCACCTCCAATGGAGGACAGTGCCTACGGCTCGGCCGCTCGGCCGCCGGGCCGTGCAACCCGGGGACGGTAGCGGTGGTGGATGGTCGACAGGTACAACGCGACGGCATGACGCCCCCTGGCTCACCGCCACGCCCCTGCTCGCGAAGCTTCGCCGTTGCCCTGCTGTTGGTCGCCGGCACCCTGCTGGCCGGGTGCGCCACGGCCCCTCACTGGCACATGCGGCACCCGAGCGGCGTCCCGTCGAGCACCTGGCGGCTGTCTTCTTCCTCCGCGGCCCCTGCCCCTCCTTCCTCTCATTCGATCTGCGTCACTTTCTGGGACATCCACCGGAAGTACACCTCCAAGGAGTTGATGGATGCGGAACTCTTCTGGTTGAAGGTGCGTCCGCTCTTCGAGCCCACAGGGGAGGACTGCGGCACGGAATATGACGAGACGCGGGCCTGCCCGAAGTGCGGTTTCGGCGCCAGACAAGTCGGTCCACTGCACCTCGACCTGAAGAAAGTGCCAAAGCGAGATATCGCAAAGACCCTCGGTGGAGAAATCGTGGTGTCCGCGCGGCTGGCCGAGGAGATGAAGGCCGCGGATATCCGTGGCTATGAACTCGGCCCCGTGGTGAGCCGGCAGGGCAAGCCCACCCCGCATTGGTATCAACTCCTGCTGCCCGAGTGCATGGTGGAATTGGCACCTCGCACCGAGGTGGGACACAGCTTCTTCGCTCCAGAGCCAGACAAGGCCCAGGTGAAGCGCTTCGACGTGGAGGTGGCCCACCTCGTCTGATGACGTAGTAGACGCCGACGCCGTCGAATCCTCGCGGGCTCACGCGACCCGATAGAAGTGGGCAATCTGGACAGCGTCGCCGAGCGCGTCTCGCTGGACGTCCTCGAAGTTCCGCGCGGCGCGCTTCAGGGCCGCCTTCGTTCCCGAGAACTTGAGGGCGACGTTGAGCGTGTCCGGAATCCCTTCCAACATGCCTTGCATGAACCACGAGAAGCTGTCGGCGTTGTTCATCGCCTGCTTGGTGGTGAGCGCGGCGCCCGCGCTACCGGCGATGCGCTTGCGAAGCTGATCCCTGCTCATCTGGCCACCGTTGTCCCACGTGCCCCAGAGGTCCTGGCACACGCCCATGTAGGCCGTCGTCTTCTGGCCGCCCGGGGGTTTCACCTCCACGTCGAGCGTCTGGCAGTACTTGTGCGTCGCCTCGTGGACGAGCAGGTTGGCGAAGAAGGGCGCCCCCATGATGAGGTTGGGCCCCATGATCTTGGCGAAGTTCAGGTGGATGTGGCCCATCCCCGAGAAGAGGCTCTTGATGACGTAGCCGCTCAGCGTGTTGCCGTAGGACGGGTCCGTCTGGTGGATCTCCAGACTCCCCTTGGCGCTCTCGAATCCCTCCCTCACGGTGCGGAAGACCTCGAGCGCACGCGCCAGCACCTCCTGCCCGGCCTCCAGGCGGCTCTGCGTCTCTGGCAGGGCGAAGTACAGGTACTGAAGGATGCTCACGCGCTCGTCCCACGCCGGGGTCATGTGCCAGAGGAGCTGGGCCTCGATGGCCTGGAGCGCGGCGACGGAGAAATCCAGGGTGGCGCCGATGACTTCGGCGGTCTTCGGCGGGAACTTGACGTCGCTACGCCCCACCACCACTCCCCAGCTATCCCCCTCCAGGCTCGGCATGTTCTTTCGCATTGGCGCGGCTCTCCTTGGCCCCGCATTTCAGGAAAGACGTGCCCTGGGAGTCAAGGTCGCCGCTCCCTCCGGAAGGGGAAGAGCCGACTCGGACTCGCTGTCTCTTCGGTCCCTCCTGGAAGCCGAGTAGACTGCCGATGTGCCGCGTTGCCCGACATGCGGACGGCGTTGGGAGGGGACGCACACCGGATGTCCCCAAGGAGCGCCCCCCACCGAGTCTCCCGCGCGCCAGGGGCGCGAGCGCCCCCCGTCCGACCTCCACATCCCCGGCTACCGCCTGGAGGAGGTGATGGCGCGTGGCGGCTTCGGCACCGTGCTGTCCGCCCTGCGTGAGCACGACGGCCAGCGGGTGGCCCTCAAGCTGGCCCACACCGCCGCCCCCATGGCGAAGGAGCTGCTCAGCCAGGAGGCGGCGGTGCTGCGCGCCATCGGCCCTCCCACCGTGCCCGCGGTGTACGAGACGGGCACCCTCGCCGGGGGCCCCCCCTGGCTCGCCATGCAGTTCATCCCCTTGCCCACCCTGGCCTCGCTCCTGGCGCGGCAGTCCGGCCCCCTGCCCAGGGCGGAGTTCCCCGCTCGCGCCCAGGCCCTCATGGACGCGCTGGCCGTGGTCCACGGCAAGGGATTCCTCCACGGCGACCTCAAGCCGGAGAACATCTTCCTCGACGACACGGCACGGACAGCGGGCTTCTTCGACTTCGGCCTCGCGCGCCCGTCGAAAGAAGCCAGGGAACTCCCGGCCACCGAGGAGCCCACCCCACCCATCGGCGACTTCTTCGCGGGCACCGCCGAGTACATGTCCCCGGAGCAATGCACCAACGGCACGGTGCTGGACGCGCGCTCGGACCTCTATGCCCTGGGCATCCTCTTCTACGAGCTGCTCACCGGCCGCCCTCCCTTCTTCGGCACCCCGGCCGACGTCATCCAGGCCCACCTGGCGCGCCGGCCCCAGCGCCCCTCGGAGCTGGCCCCGGTGCCTCCCTCGCTCGAGCAGGTGGTGCTGCGCTGCCTCGCCAAGGAGCGCGAGCGCCGCTTCGAGAACGTGGCGGAGCTCCGGCAGGCGCTGCACGCGGCGCTGGCCCGCGACGAGCGCCCCGGCATCTCCTCCCCCCGCCCCCCCGAGCGCGCCTCCCCCTCCGCACCCGCCCGCCGCTCCGTGGCGGTGCTCTTCTTCCGCTCGGGCGCCAACCCCGTCACCCTCCAGAAGGCACTCGCCAGCTTCGGCGGGCACATGGCCTTCCACGAGGGCACCCGCTTC